>JACMRS010000013.1 GCA_014376345.1 Bacteroidia bacterium
CGTTTCTTAAAGAAAAATCTATTCAGGTTAAACAACTCTGGGGAAAGAGTCTGATGTCAGGACTTCTGATTTTCGCAATATTTGAAGTTTTATTACTCGGTGACATTAGATTATTTCCTTTTCTGTATGTTGTTTTGGCACCATTTATAATTATGTGGCTTGTGTCTTCAGTTTATTTTACAAATAATATAATTTCAGGATTTGGGAAGATGCTCGAGTTGTGTTTTTCAGGATTTTTAAAAATGTACGGACTTTATATAATCTATATTGTAACAAGCACTTTGGCGTTTATCTTTACTTTTTCTCCTGTCTCCTGGTTGGTAATTTATTTGTTAGATTTTAATGTTGAATTAAGTGATGATTCATATACTCTCATATTAAAATTAATACTTGCAGGTGCCATTCTAATAATACTTGCTTTCACAATAATTTATTTTGTAATCAGTTTTATTTTTTATTCTTTTTCTACAGATGAAGTACTTTCAGCCAACACACTTCATGATAAAATAGAAAAACTGGGAACTGCTAAAAAGGCTTATGGACTTGAAACCGAATAAGATGAAAAAGTTCTCAGCAATTGTCTTCCTTTTATTTATTTCATGTTTTGCTATGGCTCAATATGAAGATGAAAATAATTACATGGAAACTGAGGTTTCAGATTCACTTCAGGAAAAGTATAATACAGAAAAGCCAAACTCCCAAAAACTTGACAGAGAAGCCTGGAATAAGCTTTCAAAACCATTAGATTATACTGAAGAAAAGGAAAAACAAAAGGAAAAAAAGAAAGATGATACGCAGATTAAAAGAGATATCAATGTATCATTTACTCCCGGTCCTGTATTTAAAGTAATCTGTATTGCCCTGGCTTGTATAATTCTCGGTTATATTCTATTTAAGATAATTTCAGCTTCATTAGCAAATTCTAAAGTAAACAGCAATGGAATGCCTTCGTCTCTATTTGAAGAAATAGATGAAGAAACTTTAAGAAATCTTGACTTAAACGGACTGCTTAAAAAAGCTCTTGAACTAAATGATTATAAATCGGCATACAGAATTAGGTATCTCATGGTTATTCGTTTGTTGTCTTCTAAAAACCTTATTAATTACCGCAAAGAAAAAACCAATTTTGAATACCTGATGCAGCTTACAGGTAAAGTTGAATATGAAACATTCAGGCAGTTAACGGTTAGTTTTGATGGCATCTGGTACGGAGAAAAACCGATTGGAAAATCTGATTATGAAAGGCTGTCACCACTATTTGATTCATTAAACACCCAGCTTTCTCAAAGATGAAAAAGAACAGGGTATCCATAATTGTTTTGCTGGTGGTTGTTGCTATTGCAGCATTAGTAATACTCACTTCAGGTGGGAAAAAAAAGTACGCATGGTATAAAACTACTCAAACAACCTATAAGAATCCTTACGATCATCAGCTTGCTTATGATTTGCTGAAAGCAAGTAGTAAAGATTTTGTAGATGTACGCAAAAACCTGAACGATGCACTTGTTAAAGGTACAAATGAAACAGGGCAGACCTATGTTTATATTGGCATTTTTCCATTTTATACCTCACAGGAAGTTAACTCTCTTTTTAAATTTGCAGAAGCAGGCAACGATGTTTTTATTTGTGCCGAAGACCTTCCTGATACTATCATAACAGCAATTACAGATTATAATAATATCTGGACTATTTCACAGATTCATCAGAATACAACATCTGTTAATTTTACTAATGAAATATTGAAATCCGGTGGGCCTTATAATTTTCAATATAAGTTTGGCAATGATACCGGCAATTCAGCTGAATGGTCTTATTTACTTGAACAAGAATCATATTCTAATGATCAGAATTCAAATAAACAATTTGTTTCATTATCTACTTTAAAAGATGGAAAGATAAATTATATAAAGGTTTCTGTTGGTAAAGGTTATATTTACTTCCATACCAATCCAATTATGTTCTCTAATTATTTTCTTAAGGAAGAAAAGAGTTTTGAGCATGCACAAAAAGTTTTCGGACATTTAAGTTTTAATAAAATATACTGGGATGAAACGAGTAGAATTTATAAAGACAATTCTCTTACAACAGAAAGAAAAAGTAAAACAAGCCTGTCTTACATTCTTTCACAACCTGCTTTAAAATATGCATGGTATGTTCTTTTATTAATGGGAATTATATTTCTTCTTTTCAGGTCAAGGAGAGAGCAAAGGATTATTCCGGTATTGGTTTCTAACAAAAATACTTCACTGCAGTTTATAGAAACGATGGGAAGTCTTTTCTTTAATACCGGTAACCACGGCAAGATGGCAGAAATAAAAATGTCAGGATTTCTTGGTTTTGTTCGCAACAAACTTAAAGTGCCAACGCATCATGTTGATGAATCATCTTTTAAACTTATCGCAATACGTTCTAAAGTACCTGAAGAAAATGTTGCCGCAATTTTTAATTATTACAAAAACGAAATTAAAGATAAGAAGGTGAAAAGCGAACAGCTTATTAAATTACACTCATTAATTTCAGGTTTTTACAAAACATACAATATTAAATAACATTTTATCAAACACAAATGGATAACGAAATAACAAACCACGAAGAACAAGAAAGTCCTGTACTTAATCCTGCCGGTACTATCAGCACCTCTGTTGAAAGACATGGTGTAGACCTGTCGCATATACAGCGTTCGGTTGAAGCCATCAGAAATGAGATACATAAGGTAGTAATAGGTCAGGATGAAATGATTAACCTGCTGATTGCAGGATTGTTTACCGGCGGACATGTTTTACTTGAAGGTGTTCCTGGAATTGCCAAAACACTGACAGTGAATTTGGTTGCAAAGGCTCTGAATATAGATTTCAAAAGGATACAGTTTACTCCCGATCTGATGCCTGCAGACGTTACAGGAACTTCTGTTTTTAATTTGAAAAACAGTGAATTTGAATTCAAGAAAGGACCAATATTTTCAAATCTTGTTTTGATAGATGAGATTAACAGATCTCCGGCAAAAACACAGGCTGCACTTTTTGAAGTAATGGAAGAAGTGCAGGTGACAGTAGATGGAAAAACCATGAAGCTTGCGCAGCCTTTCATGGTTATTGCAACTCAGAATCCTATTGAACAGGAGGGTACTTATAAACTTCCGGAAGCACAGCAGGACAGGTTCATCTTCAAAATTAAAATGGGTTATCCAACATTAGAAGAGGAGATAGAGATATTAAAACGTTTTGAAAATGATTTCAGACAAACTGTTATCAATGATGTTAAAGCTGTACTTACAGCTGATGATGTTGAGCAATGCAGAAAAACTGTTCAGAAGGTTTACATTAAAAATGAACTGATAGAATACATTGCTAAAATAATTGACCATACCCGTAACACACGTGATTTGTTTCTTGGAGCTTCACCCCGTGCTTCGCTTGCAATTATGAAGACTTCTAAAGCCATTGCAGCTATTCAGGGCAGAGACTTTGTTACACCTGATGATATTCAATATGTTGCATACCCGGTTTTGAATCACAGAGTAGTTTTGACTCCGGATAAGGAAATGGAAGGTTTCGATGTAAAAGATATTCTTAAGGAAATATTTGAAAAGATAGATGTTCCGAGATAATCTGTAAATCTTTCTGAAAAATATTCATGTTTAAAAATCTCTATATCACAAACAGGCTTTTCCTTTTTCTGGGAATTGTGTTGCTGATGTTTTGCATTGCGTTTGTCTGGCCACCTTTTTTTATAGTGAGCAAGATAGCATTGCTAGCAATTGGCGGTGCAACTGCGATAGATATATTGTGGCTTTTTGCCGCACCTGTTATGATTAAAGCAAAACGTGAAACGCAACCTTTGCTTTCGCTGGGAGATGAAAACAGAATTGGAATTAATATTAAAAATGTGTCATCCAGATCGTGGACATATTCTATTTTAGATGAAGTGCCTGATCAGTTTCAGTTAAGAAGTTTTAAAATAGAAGGTTTTATTAAGGAAGGTGAAACTCAAAAACTTTCATACACATTAAGACCTGTTATCAGAGGTGAATACCATTTTCACAATATCAATATTTTTATTCGCAGTGTACTAGGAATTGTAAGCCGAAGACTGGTGATAGCGGATAAAATGATGGTACCTGTTTATCCTTCAGTAATACAAATGAAGAAGTTTGAGTTGTTTACTATGTCAAGTATTTCAAGGTTTTACGGAATTAAGAAAATGCGAAGGATAGGGTTGAGTTATGAGTTTGAGCAGATTAAGAATTACACAACAGGGGATGATATCAGACAGATAAACTGGAAAGCAACCGGCAGAAC
>JACMRS010000149.1 GCA_014376345.1 Bacteroidia bacterium
AAATAATGTAGGGGCACACGGCAGTGTGTCCACCCACGGTGAGAAATTGCTAATTGGATATTACAGAATACAGTTTTGAAAAGAAGTTCTATGAATTATTAATTTTTGAAACTGCAAAACGAGAAATTTTATTGCAAAAAAAATAAAAAAAGCCTGTCATTTCTGACAGGCTTATATCTATCACCTTGTTACGTTATCAAAAAAAAAGATAAGAGGCTTTACCAAGCATCACATTACAAAAATAACTATTTTTGTAGAATAAACAACCTCAAACTATGAATTATCTCAAATTTTCTATGATTTTTTCGCAAGCGCGTTCAAATCGCTATTTAATTTCTTCTGATCTTATTCATCACTCCAAGGAAAGGTCGCGACCTTTCCCTACAAAACGAAATCCCCATAACATGCGGAAAAATTCTTGCAGAACAATCCTTTGGATTTTGGACTGATTTTTATGAAGTCTCATATTATAAATTATTAAAAGGCAAACCAATTTATGTTTTCAGTGACAAGCCAAAACAGTATGGCAGGAAAGAAATACATTTTGCTTTAAATACAATTAGACGCTTTAGAAACAGAATTAATCACAATGAGCCGATATGTTTTTCAGCTAATAAAATTGACATGAATTTCGCAAAAGATGTTTATCAATCTTTGATAAATCTGATTTCCTGGATTGATAAAGATCTAATTATTTTCATTAAAGAATTAGATGACGTCGAGATCACAATTGCAAATATAAACTCACAATTTAATTCTTCACTTCCGGTGTATACGAAAAATTCTGAGTAAACGTTGCAGTATCTGTCTTTACAGTAATTACATACGTTCCGGCTTTAAGCTTTTTCACCTTCTTTTTATTCGTCATGTAATTAAAAATAAATGGTGAATTAAAAAATGATCCTGCATCTGCATGTCCTGCCATTTTTGTTTTTCTTTTAATTTTACCATTCTTTTTTGTATACGACAATGTGATAGTAACTTCCTGAGATTTAACAGAATAATATCTTACAAAAAACTTAGAAAAACCTGTGCTATAAGTCAAAGGTATCAACTGATCTTTTGTATAATCAAATTTATTATTACCACCAAGGATTGTATGAGCAATGTAAAAATCAGGTATACCAAAACCATAATTGTTATCAGGCATGTTATAATGTGAACTACTTTTATTGATAGCATCCATAATTTCCTGAGATGTTTTATTAGGATTTGCCTGAACAAGGCAAGCAACCATTCCTGCCAGAACAGGAGAAGAAAACGAAGTGCCATTTGATCCGTAAACACTATTATTAACTGAAGCAACTGCAGTATTTTCTGCCATTGCACATACTGTAGGTTTTATTCTTCCATCAGATGTTGGTCCGTAAGAACTGAAACTGGCATGACTCGCATTAACATCTACCCCACCAACTGAAATAATATTTTCAGCATCAGCAGGCATTCCGATATAATGCCATACAGATTCGCCATCATTACCTGCACTATTACAAATGATAATTCCTTTTGATGAAGCAATCGTTGCTGCTCTCGAAATAATGGAAGTTTTTCCATTTAAATCGCCGTAGTGATAACTCAAAGCAGGATCATCAAATATATTATAACCAAGCGACGAATTAATTACATCAACTCCTGCACTGTCTGCATATTCTGCAGCACTTACCCAGTTGGCTTCCTCAACCGGAAATTCTGATGCTGATTGTTCACTTCTAAGCAAAAAATAAGAAGCGGCGGGTGCAGTACCAACCATTTTACCTGGAATATAAGAGGCCATACAAGACAGCACATTCATTCCATGATTATCATCATTATAAACGTCACCGTCATGTTCAACAAAATCGACAGCTGCCAGCATTCTTTTATCAGAAAACATTTGTCTGTAAACATCCGACCTGTCTGCCTGTCTGAATCCTGCATCGATAACAGCAATAAAAACGCCCTGACCGCTAAAACCCATATCATGAAGGCTTTTACCATTCAGCATTGTTATCTGAGCAGTGCCTTTTCCGTAATCTGTATTTTTAAAACTTAGTACAGGTGTTAAATCGAAAGGGACCAGCAAAGCATCCGAAATATTTTCCGGTGTTTTAGTGATTACCAGACTTGGATCAGGAACCATACCCTTTCCAAGGTAGCGCACACCAGACACAAAATTTAATGCCTTAATTTTTTCAATGGTTGTAGAATCATATACTTCAATTGTAACAGCATTAAACCATTTACTAATATTCAAAACCTTAGTTCCGGGAAATATAGCCATCTCATAAACATAAGACATGTTTACAGGAATATCCTGCATTGTAATGCGCACATTATTTTTAGCCCTTCTTTCAATACTTCTGCTACTTAAAAATTCATACGGTCTGGAAGTGTCGAATCTGTTTGCTTTGCCGCCTTTGTCTTTTAATTCAACCCAAAAACGACTGACTTTAATTTTGCCCTGAGCCTGTAAATTATATGTTCCCGCAACAATTGCAAGTACTAATAATATCTTTTTAATTTTTGCCATAACTATTTAATGTATAATAAATTTTAACCCCCCGCTTTACACCTGTAATACTTTTAACAATACTGATATATTTTTTATAAACCAGTCCAATATGAATTGCATAAACTTCTTCTGAAGCCTGCTCTTCAATATTATTTAAAACAGGTACTACAGTGGTAGAAATTGTTGAATCAAAACTAAATGTACCAATATTTCTTGGCTGGTGAATGCCATCATAAAATGTATAAAGTTCTTTGTCAGAATTAAACTGATTGCTGTTCCAGGTACTTTCGTCTGTAATAGGCATTGAAAGTTTAACCAGTCTTTTGTTTTCTTCAACACGCTCGATATGAGTATTAATTATTGTAGAATAATACACATTTTTAATAATCCAGGGCAAGGTATCAGCTAACTTAGTGTACCTTTCTATCCTGTCAGAAGCTCTGTTGCTATTGTCAAAAAATTCAGATTCAATTGATTCTTTTAGTTTATAATAGCTTGTATCAGAGGTATTGTTAAAATCATTGAATTTAATTTCTACCACATCATAAACAATATAGGTTCCGGTATCTCCGGAAAAATACAGTTTTCCATAAGGGTCTGTTGCATTTTCAAAATTATCTTTCTTACAACCCTGTAAGAAAAAAATAAGGATCAGCATGTTATAAAATATGCTTTTAATCACCATTATTTTATCCGGATGTAATATTCAGTGCCTTCGCGTTGCTGCCCTGAGGAGGTATTCACAATTTCATAATCAATATGTTCCCGATAAACAAGTCCCACATTTTTAGCATAAACCGAATACTTTGAAAGCGTTTTCAAACCGAATGATTCTATGGCTTCTCTTACTGTTATTGTTTCACTGAATGTCTTTGAATTAATCGAAAAAGGCTCAAATATTTTTAAATATTTATAATCCCTCGCACCTCTCTCCATATTATACAAATTACCATCCCAGGTTTTATTTTTTACAACAGGAAATGACAGATCAACATAACGAATATTGTTATCAATGGTTTGCGCTGTAAACAAATCAATTTTTCTGGTGAAAACTCGGTAAACCACGAAATCAAAAGCCGAGCTGTCATACTTATACCATTCAATTCTGTGTGTAGTATCACCCGTACTATCAATATTAATTCCTGCTACTTTCTCTAAAATATCATACGAAAGGGTATCAGAAATTCCAGTAAAAGAATTGAATTTAATTGAGGTAATATTATAAGTTTTGATTGATCCGGTTTTTAAAGGATAAAATTCAATACCCCTTAATACCACCTCTTCCTTTTTATTCTGGCATGAAATCATACAGAATAAAAAAAACATAAAGGCAAAACCTAGGTGCGTGAAAGAGAGCTTTAATTTCAACAAGATACAAAATAAACGAAAATAATGAAGAATTAATAATTTTTTTGCCCTCAAATATGCGATCATTAAATATCTTTGCAGAAAACTGACCAATGACACTGCTTGACGGGAAAGTAACTTCCCAAACTATTAAGGATAATATCGCCGGAGAATTACAGAAATATCTGTCTGAAGGCCGCCGCAAACCACATTTGGTAGCTATTCTGGTTGGAAATGATGGCGCCAGTCAGACTTATGTTGCCAGCAAACAGAAAAACAGTCAGGCAATCGGATTTGATTCTACTGTTTATAATTATGACGAAACTATTACAGAAGAATTTCTTCTGGATAAAATCAATCAGATAAACAATGATGAGGCAATTGACGGACTTATTGTTCAGCTTCCACTCCCTAAACATATTTCTGAAAGTAAAGTAACCCAGGCAATTAAACCTGAAAAAGATGTTGACGGCTTTCATGATGTTAATATGGGGAAACTGGCGAAAGGAGACGAGGATGGTTTTATTCCGGCTACACCTTATGGTATCGTTAAAATACTTGAAGCATACGATATTCAAACATCAGGTAAACACTGCGTGGTAGTAGGCAGAAGTAACATTGTAGGAAGACCAATGAGCATTTTAATGTCGGCAAATTCTAAATATGGCAATTGCACAGTAACCCTTTGCCACAGCCGTACTGCTAACATTGAAGATTTTACTAAAAAAGCAGATATTCTGATTGTTGCTTTAGGCAAACCTGAATTTATTACAGGCGACATGATTAAACCGGGTGCTGTAGTAATAGACGTAGGCATTTCCAGAGTTGAAGACCCTTCAAAAAAATCAGGATTTGCACTCAAAGGTGATGTACATTTTGAATCAGCATCTGAAGTTAGTTCAGCAATTACACCCGTTCCCGGTGGTGTTGGACTAATGACTATTGCCGGTTTGCTGCTCAATACTTTTAAATCCTACAAACAGTATTATTTAAAACAGAATTGATAACCTCAACAGGCATAACATATCCTTTAATGGAAGATTTCTATACCCTTCAGGGGGAAGGATTTCATACAGGCAAGGCGGCGTATTTTATCCGACTTGGCGGTTGCGATGTGGGCTGTGTTTGGTGTGATGTTAAAGATAGCTGGGATGCATCTAAACACCCACAAGTACAAGTGGAAAAGCTGGTTAACAAAGCTGCAGAATATCCCGGCAGACTTGCAGTGATAACAGGCGGCGAACCTGCAATGCACAATCTGGATGCATTAACTTTTGCTTTAAAAGAAAAAGGTTTTACAACTAATATTGAATCTTCCGGAGCTTATGTTATTACCGGACAATTCGACTGGATCTGTATTTCTCCGAAAAAATTCAAGTTTCCACTAGACAGTGAATTACAAAAAGCTGATGAATTAAAAATTGTAGTTTTTAATAAAAGTGATTTTAAATGGGCTGAAATGCATGCTGAAAAAGTAAAAGCCGATTGCAAATTATACCTTCAACCCGAGTGGGACAAATCTTCAGAAATTACACCATTAATTCTGGATTACATTAAAGAAAATCCACAATGGCAACTTTCTTTGCAAACACATAAATACCTTAATATTCCTTAGTGAATTCTATCGCCACGGAGCTCAATTGATTTAAGTATTTCAACTTCTGCTTCCAGATATTCTTTCCAGCGTTTATTGACATAATCTTCAGGCATATAGAGCTTTGCCAGAGACAAAAATAATTTATAATGTCCTGCTTCACTAACCATAAATTCATGGTAAAAATTCTTAAAATATTCATCTTTCATGTGAAGGGATAAAAGACGGAAACGCTCACAACTTCTGGCTTCAATTAACGCTGAGATTAGTAACTTTTCCACTACCCTTTCATCTTTCTGAAGCTGACGGTTTTCAAAATGCAAAAGTTTTTTAACATATTCATCAGGCCGCGCTTTGCCCAGTTTATAACCCCTTTTAGTAAGTTCTTTCAAAACCTTTCTGAAATGCCCCCATTCTTCTGCAACTATTGGTGCAACCTGCTGCACAAGCTCTTCCTTTTCAGAAAATTTAACGATTAAAGAAATACAGGTATTGGCCGCTTTTTGCTCACACCAGGCATGGTCGGCGAGAATTTCTTCAATGCTTATTTCTGCAATGTTTACCCAACGCGGATCTGTTGGAAGTTGCAAACCAAGCACTTGCTTTTCACTAACTAATTGTTCCTTTTCCATACTTTAATTATTAAAAAAACAGATTAACTTTCTTTGTCAAAATAAATCTTATAATACTTTCTTCCTGTGCCTTCATCAATGCCTTGTTCAATTAATTCGCGACTGCCATGAATGTAAATATGAAAATTTTTGTCCAGCTTTAAAATACTCTTGAATATTTTAGCCTGCTTCTTAACTGCTTGCTCAGAAATACTGAAATTATTGTTCTCCGGAATTTCATTTTCCTCACGGTATGTTTTATCAAAAGCATTGAAAGAACTTATCAGTTTCGGATCCTGAAAAACCTCATCTTCAAATTCTTCCTTATCAAATTCTTCATGTGTTTTGAAATATGAAACTGTCCGGTTCAGTAAATCTATCTGATCTGTTTTTGACACCGGAAAATCCTCAACCAGTTGTTTGGTAACATAGTTTTTAGCAATTGAAAGAAACTGTCTCGTGTGCTGAAATTCATCTTCGTAAGGCTTCACTCCCAAAAATTCATTTTTCCAGATATTGGCATCAGTTCCTTTTGCGAAATAACAAAGTTTATAACCCGAATCTTTTCCAGTGTTGAATATCAAGCAAGCTTTTTCAGGTTTACCCGGATTGGCACCTTCGCTGTATTGAAGTTTCATGGCAGGTTTTCCTTCTTCAAGTACCAAAAATGATTCGGTACTTTCAGATTTAACAATTCCTATTACATCTACTTCTTCTTCATCCAGATAAATGCCTTTAAAATGTGCAACATACAAAGCCCCTTCTTTATAA
>JACMRS010000150.1 GCA_014376345.1 Bacteroidia bacterium
TCTGAAACAGTAATTGGAGAAAGTGGCAGTTTTATGATGATGGAAAATGGCATAGAAATGCAAACCATTTTTGGCGATGGTTCTACATCTGGTCAAACAGGAATTTTTGGTAAACTCATGTCAGCAGGCAAAAGATTGCTGGCAGGCGAGGGGTTGTTTATGACAGCTTTTACGAATACAGCAAACTCGAAAAAGAAAGTGTCATTTGCTGCACCATATCCTGGTAAAATAATTCCGTTAGATCTTCAGCTTTTAAATGGAAAAATTATTTGTCAGAAAGATGCTTTTTTGTGCGCCGCTAAAGGAGTTTCAGTAAGTATAGAATTTCAGAAAAAGCTTGGAACCGGATTTTTTGGTGGTGAAGGTTTTATAATGGAAAAACTTGAAGGCGATGGCATAGCTTTTATGCATGCCGGTGGACATGTTATAGAAAAAGAGTTATCGCATGGTGAACTTATTAAAGTAGATACAGGATGTATCGTTGCTTTTACACAAACTGTAGATTACGATATCCAATTTGTGGGTGGCATAAAAAATACCATATTCGGTGGAGAAGGTCTTTTCTTTGCAACACTTACCGGTCCTGGAAAAGTTTGGTTGCAATCCTTGCCTATAAGCAGACTGGCAAGTAGAATAGTTAGTTATTCAGGATTTTCAAATAGAAAAGAAGAAGGTGGTATTTTAGGTGGTTTAGGAAATCTGCTTGATGGAGATGGCCGTTAGTTTTTCTTAAAACTAATCATCACAAGAGGCGCTATTTTTAGGCCATATTGGCCCATACTTTTTATGATTTTATTTGCAATAACTGACACTGAGTTTTTTAAACTTCTTTTCCTGAAAGTATTGTAGAATAAAGGTTTCCAACTCATATTAAATTCATAAGCATTTGCAATATTACCCATTTCAACTTCGCTTAAAAGTCTTTCAGCCCAGTTGCCGGTTAATGGATTGCAGGTATTAGAAGAATGTTTAATCGGAGTTGGAAGAATTCCTTGTACTTTATATTCATAAAGTGCTTTTAATAAGTCAGTTTTATTATATCCGCGTGTTAGTGTTGCTAATTCGTCAATTTGAGAATCATTTATTTCCAGATCATGCTGTTCGAGAATTATCTTTTTTCTCATTGAAAAATAGGATGAAGATAGGTCGGCTTGCTTTATTCCCTCTGACTCCGGAACACCTTTATATTCGCATTGATTCTGAAATTTGCCTAGCTTTTTAACGATATTTTTATTGTAAGTATTTGAACCAGTAACATGCACCATCGAAAGTTCAGAATTCAGCATTGAACAGTCTTTAAAAAAATCATCAATATTATAAATATGTTCAATAACATCCATACTTACAATGGCGTCAATTTTATTTTTTAATTCTATTGTTAATATTGAAGTGTCGCCACATAAATAATGATTGAGAGGTACTCCGAGAGCAGGTGCAATAACCCTTGCATCATCTCTTGAAACATTGTAAATATCGCAATAAGTAACTGAAGCAAAGCCTGCTTTTTTAGCAATGATTCCTAATAGTCCAGTACCAGCGCCATAATCCACAAGCCTGATTTCTCGCATTGGCTTGTTGCAAAGTTTGACAATGTTTTTAAGAATTTTAATATAGATACTGAAAATGTACTCAGAATCTAGTCTGTGTTTTTGAAGGTATTTTTTATTGTAATCAGAAATATTCAACTGATCAGGATCAATTGCCTTCAGAGCCTTTTTAACAGCTCTTGCTGCTATTGCAAGTTTAAGTTCAGTTGATTTCATAATCCAGATCGTAACATTCCATCATAAGCAATACGCCGCTATCAAAATCAATCTGAACAATGCCCTCACCTGTGGCTCTGTTACTACTTCCCGTTACCTGCGGATACTCAAGAGGTTGACCATTGAGGTTCCATACCAGGTTTTTAGTAATGATATTTTCTACTTTATTTAAAGGTATCAGCGATATATTGCTATTTTCAGGGTATTGTTTTCGGAATCCGCTTTTTAAAGGATAAATTCGTGAATGGTCATCTATCATTACCATTTCAATTTCATTATTATACCTTCCAAGCAAACTCATATTAGTCATATAATGGTCACTTCTTCTACCTGTGGCCCAAAGAATATTAACTGCCTTATGACCTTCATTTATAAGAAATTCAATTGCTTTTGCGAGATCTGGTTTCTCCTGATCCGGTGTATGTACTATTCTGACAGGTTGTGGGAGAGAATCTTCATGTGGAAGCAACTGACTGTCAAAGTCTCCAAGTAACACATCAAACCTGATACCCAGACTGAGCGCGCGTTTTAATGCACCGTCA
>JACMRS010000014.1 GCA_014376345.1 Bacteroidia bacterium
ACACGGCAGCACCTCAGTTTTATTTTTCAAAACCCGATAAAATTATTAACTCAGGAAATAAAATAAGTGTGTTATCCGGCATGGATTATTACTACAGCAGAGCTTATTACCAGATAAAAAATGCTGAATATCAAAGTAATACTAACACCTATATCAACACAAAGTATATTGAAACTCAAAATAATATTTCCGTAAAAGCCATGGAAAAACTTAACGACAGCATCGTTGTAGTTTCCGGAAATTGTATAGGTTGGTTTAATTTAAATCTCAACACCAACAAATTAAAAATATCATCTAATACAATAACCCATCATTATGTTTCTACCGGCAACAATCTGGTGTTTACAGGAGATTACAAAAATGTGGTGATTTACAGTTTCAATGGTGTTAATTTTATTATGGAAGGTGTAGTGAAATGAAAAAATACATCTTAATTCTACTTTTTATAACTGCAAATTCACTTTCTGCACAAAATATCTATACCGGAATTTCAACAAACCTTGTGATGCCACTTTACCAATCATATGGAATTGATGCCACTGTAGTTGACCCGGAAAGTCGATTTCAGTTTATGTTTGGATTTTATTTTACAACAGGAAAATTTAACGGCAATCAAAATAAATCTATTCCAAAATATGATTCAAGATATATGGAAAAGAAAAGTGATAAGATTACCGGACCGGGATTTGACCTTCAGGTTCGATATGAATTATATTCTAAAGAATCAGAAAAAAGTGAAAGAAAATGGCTTGCTTCATTGGGCTTTCTCAGACAAAATCTTGAATGTGATTATTACAAAAATGATTATGTTTTAAACCCTGCTGACAACCTTTATCATTATGAATTACAAGAATATGTTTCACCAGTTAAAAGAAATCTACTTCACCTTCAGTTAGTAAGGCAAGTATCAGGACGGTTGCTTTTTGGAGAGTTCGGATTCGGACTAGCTTATTCTGCGCCTTTGCAGGAGGATGATTTTAAACGTTCCAGAAATTACGGAAAATCAGCCTTTGATTTCACCTATTCCGGAATTGCACCCTGCTTTTCTTTAAGAATAGGTGCCTGGATCAACAAATAAGTTTAATTTTGCGCAATGTTTACAGGAATTGTAGAAGCAGCCGGCACAGTGATTTCGGCAACTCAAAACCTTTCAAATATTGAATTTGAAATAGAGTCGGTATTATCACCTGAACTTAAAATTGATCAAAGTCTGTCGCACAATGGAATTTGTCTTACTGTCACCAAAATAACTGGAAAACACCACTTTGTTACTGCTATTTCAGAAACTATTGGCAGAACTGATATTGCTTCCTGGAAACCAGGTTCTAAAATAAATCTTGAAAGGTGTATGCCGGCTAACGGCAGATTTGACGGGCATATTGTACAGGGACATGTTGACACTAAAGGCATCTGCACTAAAGTTACAGATGACAATGGCAGCAAAAGATTTCATTTTACTTACCAGTCAAAAGATATAACAGTCGAAAAAGGTTCCATTACGGTTAATGGTGTCAGTTTGACTGTTGTAGATTCATTGCCCGGTGAATTTTCTGTTGCAGTTATTCCATATACACTTGAAAACACCGGCTTTGCTCAATTAAAGACAGGGGATTATGTGAATCTTGAATTTGATATTATCGGTAAATATATTGCTGCACTTGTAAAAAAGTAGGCCGTTGTAAATCAACTTAATTAGCTGTATCTTTGTAATAAGCTCAACTTTAAAATTCAAAGCATGCAAAGACGCTACAAATTACTTTTACTTTTAACTCTGCTTTCTTTTAAAGCTTTTTCACAAAATCCTTCGTTATGTCC
>JACMRS010000015.1 GCA_014376345.1 Bacteroidia bacterium
GAATTGCTGATTTCTGATTTAAGATTTCTGATTTAAAAGTAAAAAATAAATGAAAACGTTAAACTCAAATAATACTAATGACAAGAACCGAATTACAAAACAGAACGAAAAAATTTAATATTGATATAATAAACATTTGTGATAAAGTAATAAAAACAACAGCCGGTTATGAAGTAGCAAGACAACTTATCCGCTCGGCAGGATCAGTTGGAGCTAACTACAGGGCAGTATGCAGAGCGAAATCACAGGATGATTTTATATATAAACTACAAATAGTATTAGAAGAGACAGATGAATCTTTATATTGGCTTGAAATAATTGAAGAAGCAAAATTATCAGATGAAAATCTCGAAAAAGTAAAAACAGAAGCAAATGAATTGATCAGCATATTCAGCTCAGCAGATAAAACAGCAAAAGCAAACAGGCTTAATAAAAATAAATAAAAATCGCATAAACCTTCAAAATCATTTAACCTCAAAATCAGAAATCGAGAAATCAGAAATCAGAAATCAAAACAAATCACAAATTTAAAATATAAAATATGTTTGTAATAAAACGAAACGGAAGGCAAGAAAGCGTAAAATTTGACAAGGTAACCGCGCGTATCGAAAAGCTGTCATACAGCCTGAGTCCACTTGTGAACTCTATTGATGTAGCTAAGAAAGTTATCGAAGGAATTTACGAGGGAGTTCCAACTACAGAATTGGACAACCTGGCAGCAGAAACATCTGCGTCTCTTGCAACAAAGCATCCTGATTATGCCTTGCTTGCTTCACGTATCGCCATCAGTAACTTACATAAAAATACTACCAAGTCTTTTTCTGAGACTATGGAAAAGCTTTATAATTTTACAGACAGCACCACCGGCAAACGCCAGCCAATGATTGCTGATGATGTTTATGATATTATCAAAGAAAATGCGGAGTTACTTGACAGTACTATTATCTACGACCGCGATTTTGGTTTTGATTATTTCGGATTTAAAACATTAGAAAAATCTTACCTCCTTCGTATTAATGGTAAAGTTGCTGAAAGACCACAGCACATGTATATGCGTGTTTCAATTGGTATCCACAAAAACGATATCAAAAATGCAATCAAAACTTATCACTTGATGAGTGAGCGTTGGTTTACACATGCAACCCCTACCCTTTTTAATGCAGGTACACCCAAACCACAAATGAGCTCATGCTTTCTTTTGACAATGAAAGAAGACAGCATCGACGGCATTTATGATACTTTAAAACAAACAGCTAAAATTTCTCAAAGTGCCGGTGGCATCGGATTGGCAATTCATGATATTCGCGCTACAGGCTCTTATATTGGTGGTACAATCGGCACCAGCAATGGAATCATTCCAATGCTTCGTGTTTTTAATGATACCGCACGATACGTTGATCAGGGTGGTGGAAAACGCAAGGGCGCTTTCGCTATTTATCTTGAGCCATGGCATGCAGATGTTTTCGAATTTCTTGACCTTAGAAAAAATCACGGTAAAGAAGAACTTCGTGCCCGTGACTTGTTCTACGCATTGTGGATCAGCGACCTGTTTATGAAACGCGTTGAAGCTAACGAAAACTGGAGTTTGTTTTGTCCAAAAGAAGCACCGGGACTAAGCGATTGCTGGGGTGCAGAATTTGAAGCACTTTATGCAAGATACGAACAAGAAGGCAGAGCGCGTAAAACTATTAAGGCACAAGACCTTTGGTTTGCAATTCTTGATTCACAAATCGAAACCGGTACACCTTACATGCTTTATAAAGATGCAGCCAATAGCAAAAGCAATCAGCAAAACCTGGGAACAATCAAAAGTAGCAACCTTTGCACCGAAATTATTGAATATACAAGTCCTGATGAAGTAGCCGTTTGCAATCTGGCTTCTCTTGCACTTCCAAGATTTGTGATTGATGGTAAATTTGACATGGATAAACTTTATGAGGTAACTTATGAAGTGACAAAAAATCTTAATAAAATAATTGATAACAATTACTATCCGGTAATTGAAGCTGAAAATTCAAACGTTCGTCACAGACCAATAGGTTTAGGTGTTCAGGGACTTGCAGATGTATTCATTCTTTTGAGATTGCCTTTCGAAAGCGATCTTGCAAAAATGCTGAATAAGAATATTTTCGAGACTATTTATTTTGCTGCAATGACTGCAAGTAAGGATCTTGCAATACTTGATGGCGCTTACCAGACTTTCAAAGGTTCACCTTTGTCAAAAGGAATTTTCCAGTTTGATATGTGGAATGTTCAGCCAACAGATTCATGGGACTGGGAATCTCTTCGCAAAGAAGTGATGGAACATGGTGTAAGAAATTCGTTGCTGGTTGCTCCGATGCCAACGGCTTCAACATCACAAATTCTTGGAAACAACGAATGCTTTGAACCCTATACTTCAAATATTTATACAAGACGCGTTCTGAGCGGTGAATTTATTATCGTTAATAAACACCTTCTGAAAGACCTTGTAGCACTTGGATTATGGAACAATGATATGAAAAATCAAATTATTGCTCTTAACGGTTCAATTCAAAATATTCCTAATATTCCAGCCAACATTAAAGAACTTTACAAAACAGTATGGGAAATTAAGCAACGTAATTTAATAGAAATGGCTGCAGACAGAGGCGCTTACATTTGCCAGTCACAGTCACTAAATCTTTTTGTTGACAATCCTACCTCATCAAAATTAACTTCTATGCATTTTCATGCCTGGAAAAAAGGATTGAAAACAGGTATGTATTACTTAAGATCACAAGCAGCAACTCAGGCAGTTCAGTTTACAATTGAAAAGCAGGGAAGTCAGGAAATGGAACCGGTTATTCCTCATCCTGAAAGTTTTCCTGAAGGAGGCGCAAGCAATGATCTGAGTAATTTTGAGCCAACATTTGTAAGCGGACCGGTATGCACCATGGAAGAAGGTTGCGTCAGTTGCGGCAGTTGATATTTTGATTTAATGATTGCAAAAAAGGCGCTTAATATGGCGCCTTTTTTGTTGGGTTTAATTTTTTAAAATATCCGGACAATACAATTCTAATAACTGCTTTCGCAGAATTAAAAACATAATTAATTTTTGTAATTATATACCTCTCAAACAATCTTCCTCAAAGGAACATATCCAAGATTAATTTCATCATCAGAAACCCCTGTATGAACTATCTGCAAATGATAACTCCTGAATGCCTCAGGAAGCAATTCTTTTACATTATAAGCATCATCAATGTCTATACCATACTTATCATCAATGTGAGAGGCTCCTTCTTTGCCAGTGATAGAAGCTGTTTTAAAGAAAATCGTCTGTTTTGATTTTCTCATAGCACCATTAATATTTTCAGAAACAGCCAGCACTTTGTAATGAGGCTCTTCAAATTCACCTTCTTTGTAACCTCCAAGATTAATGAAATAAAGATTCAGTTCTTTCTCTTCTGCAGAAGGTTTTTCTTTAAAAACTTTTATTGAATAACCATCTACTGAAGTTACCTCCCGCCATGCGTCAATATGTATATTTCCTTTTGCCTCAGGCCAGCAAGCTTTTATATGCGGAATCAAGTCTTTTAATGAATATCCGATTCCAAAAAAAATATCATGCTGCTCAGTATGTCTGCCTTCCGGGCGGCAACCTAACAATAACATGTAAAGCTTTAAATCACCCATTGCATTAATAAAAGAACTCCTCCGGCTTTTTAAGATTAGACAAATTGAAAAGATAACTTACTTGTATGCCGATATAACTACCCCGGTATCCAAGATCAAACAAGCGTGGCTTATTTTGCGAGGTATTGTAAACATGCAGAAGCGATGTCGATTGAAAAGGTTGTTTATAATTTATACCTATAAAAAGCATGTTACCGTTATGCATCTGAGTACCAAACTCAAATCCAAGATAAAGCATCGGATAAACCTTGATTTTTTCTTCCTGAATAATTCTGAATGATCGTTTTTCATTACTGAATTCTTCATTAGTTTTTTTATTCAGACTGAAATTTACTGCTGCTCCAAAAGTTTCTCTAACAAATGAAGAACTGCTCAGAGTTTGTCTGATCGTGTATCCAAGTGGTATTTCAAGATTGCTGAAAGTGTTTTTAATTTGTTTCTGACTGTCGTTATAAACGCGAAAACCTTTCTGAATAAAATAAAAGCCTGTAGTAATTCCTTGCTTTTCCGCAAAACCTAAAAGTACATTGACACCGCCACCAAAACCAAACTTCATGCGGTAACTAAAGGTACGGGGGATAGTATCCAAAGTTGATGCCTTCGAAAATAATGGCATCAGAGTAACACCAATTTTGACTCCTTTTTGAGAAAAGGAATAACCGGCTGACATCAGGAGGAAAATTAAAATGGCAAAGCGTTTTTTCATTGATTTATAAATAATGCTCAAATTTAACAACTATTTTGATTGAACTTAGAATTACAGCGCTAATTTTGTAAAACTTTATGAATAAAGAGGCAATTAAAGAAATATTTTCGAAACTTGGAACTGCTTTAGGCAGACTTTCTGAAGATCGGGACCTGCTTGATCTGGCAGAAATCCATAACCGCTGGTTCAGTCCTGAACAGGTAATCTATTGTCTGAAAGCCTGGGAACAAGCTCTTCAGCCTGATAAAATAGAACGCTGGGCAGAAACAATTACACAGCCGTCTGAATTTAAAAACGTCGGAATTATTATGGCCGGTAACCTGCCACTTGTTGGACTTCACGATTTGCTGTGTGTTATTGCATCGGGTCATAAAGCTTCAGTTAAACTTTCTTCCCAGGATGAAATCCTGATGAAAAAGGTGATTAGCATTTTAATTGAATTGGATAAAAACCTTGAAAATAAAATAGAATATGCTGAAAGGCTGAATGGCATTGATGCTCTGATTTCTACCGGTAGCAACAACTCTTCCAGATATTTCGAATACTATTTCAGGAATATACCTAAACTTATAAGAAAAAACAGGACCTCAATAGCAGTGCTTGATGGCAGCGAGACCAACGAGCAGCTTGAATTACTGGCGGATGATACTTACAGATATTACGGCTTAGGATGCAGAAATGTCAGTCATATTTTAATACCCCGCGACTTTGACCTTGGCAGACTTATCAGAGCATTTGATAAATATGGTAATTATATTAACCACAATAAGTATCACAACAATTATGTTTATCACAAAGCTATTTTGCTGATGAATCTTACGAAACACCTTGATACCGGTTTTTCAATCTGGCAGGAAAAAGAGGATCTGCATGCTCCGGTTTCAACGATGAATTATCATTTTTATGATGATCCTAAAGAAGTAGAAAACTACATTTCGACACATAAAGAAAGTTTACAATGTATTGTAGGAAATAATTACCTTCCCTTCGGAATATCACAGCTGCCGGAGCTTTGGGACTATGCCGACGGTATTGATACTATTGAGTTTTTGGAGGATTTTAAAGTTAGCTGATGAAGTTATTCTTTAATTGAGAATAGTTTCGTTAAGATTCGCAAGAAACTTCTTCAGAGTAAATGAGAATATCAACACTTTCACAATGGACTTGTTCATTTGAGTTAAATACAACTACTCGCCAAACAAATTCGAGCTCCTCTGTAGAAAGCCCTTTAAACAAGTTTGTAATTATGTACTTAATTTCGTCATTACAAGAAGAAATTAAATGTTCTGCTTTAACATTAACAATGTATTTATGACTTTGATACAAACCACCAAAATCCGCGTCCGAAAGCCAAACTTCTGAATACTTTTTATTAGCTTTATTTTCGCTGCAAAAAATATCTCTGAGTTTCTTTTTTAATTCATTTATAGATATTTCCTTAACCATTTGTTTATATTTTTTAAGGAAGCAATAAAAGATTCAATCTCTGGCTTATTACTTCCTGTTGTATATCTTAAATTTTCATCCCAGTTGCTGACAATAGACCAATCTGCGCTAAAATCCAAGTCAGCAGTGTCCGTTAATTTCTTAGAAAACTCTGAATATAATCCTGATAAAATTATTAACTGTTCATAATCATGAACTTTAAAAGGTTTATATAGATTTTCTCCATCTCCTCGTTTCAATTTTGTTGAACCCGGTATTTTTCTTTTTTATGAATTTTCAAAGTCGAAAAAATCGGGAATTAATAATGACTTACATATTTTAGCCTTTAAAAGTAACTCTAAAGAATATCCAGCTAAATAATAAGCATCATCAACAAGATCATTTTTTAAAAGAACTTCTGCGGCTTCAAGTTTTTTATCTGAGAGGCAAATAATTTCAGTTTCGGTTTTCACAAGGTATTAGCAAAGTTATAGCTAAATTAGCACATTTACAAGTGGCTGCATTGAATTAATCCTATAAATTCATAACCAATAATAATTTTTAATTTAAAGTTAAATGATCATTCAACCTTTCGCAACCTCCTCAAAATAACCCTCAAGCCTTTCCGAAATTGCATCCCAGCCGAAATTATTTCTGATAACTTCCGCACCCTTTTCACCAACTGTTTTCCTGTAACCTTCATCGCGAAGCAAATCAATTACAGACTGCGCAAAACCTTCAGCTTCTGTCTGCATTATTGCACCCTCTCCACTCTGTATTCCCAAACCCTTAAAACCAACATGCGAACAAACAACAGGTATACCCATAGCCATTGCTTCAAGTACTTTATTCTGTGTTCCAGCGCCAAATCTTAATGGAGCCACTACAATACTTGCCGTATCATACATTTCTGCCAGATCTTTTACAAAACCGGTTATCTCGACATCCTCCCCTTTCAACTCAAGTACTTTAGCAACCGGTCGCTGACCGGCAATAATAAATTCAGTTTCCGGAAATTGTTTCTTCACAAACGGCAAAATATCTTTTACAAAATACTGAACTGCATCAATATTTGGTGCGTAATCCATATTTCCGGTAAACAATATTCTGTGGTTATGCGAGTAATCATGATTTCGCGGATAAAACGTATCAAGATCAACACCATTGGGTAAAAGTCTGATATTGTCTGCCTCGTGCTTCTCTTTAAGAAAATCAAGGTCTTCAGCTGAACACACCAGGCTCATATTAAATTTATGAAGCACCTTTTCATACCTGATGACGCGTTTCGATTCAATGCTGTCTACTATTCTGCTGATAAGACTGCGCTTTACAGTTTTTCTTCTCTGCCAGTATAACGAGAAAGCATCAGGCAAGTCCAGAATGCGTTTTTGCTCTTTATGATTTTCTAAATATTGTGCCATTCTTAAATGTTGAACATGTATTGCATCAGGCTTATTTACTTTCAGGTATTCATTCAGCATTTTTTGAAAACGCCTCGACCTGAAATACAAAACCTGCAAAGGCATGCCTGTAAAAAAATATGCAATGGCATTAATAATTGATTGTGTTTTGGGAAGGTAAATAACTTCTATGTGCGTAAAAATCTCTCTGAGTGGAACCAGGTGTTCAAGTTCATCTTCCGATTGAATAAAAGTAAGTAGATGCAAAGTATGCTTTCTGCAAAGCCTTTTTGAAAGATTGTAAATCTTCAGCTTGTCTCCGCGGTATGGCGGATAAGGAATGCGGTTTGCAACAAACAGGAGATTCATTTAACTAATTGTTTACTGCAAAGATACTGATTAGTCCTCTGAAGGACTCAAATTAGATTTTGGCGGCTCAAGTGCTTCAATTTTTCTTCTGGCCTCTAATGCAATATCCGGAAACTGACTATCGAGCATAGAATTGTACGTAGCTTTAGCATTAAATTTATCCCCTTTTTTTACATACAAATCACCAAATAAAATCACCGACTTTCCAAGCAAGTATTTAAATCCTGAAAACTGCTGGTTAAACTCCATGATACCCTTCCTGCATTTATCAAGACTGTCTTGCATATAGTAAATGTAATTGACATTATATTTTGCTTCAGCACCATACAAATCCTGATGATTAATAAGTGTTTTATTGAAATAACCTTTGGCTGATCTAAGAGCATTTTCTTTATCGGTATTGATATTACGAAGTGCTAATTTACCAAGTATATTGTAGGCTTCGCCTGATTCATCATTCTCCAGTTGATCTGATTTGATAAGCTGTTCAGCTTTTGTTTTTGCAATATCAAATTTGCCAAGATGGTATGCAGTAATAAGCTGACCAAAAAGAGCTTTTTTGCGCGATTTATTGTCGTTACTGTATTTTTCAAGAAGCGTATAATAAGTAAAAGCATTTGCAGTATCTTTTAAATATAAATAGAGTACACTGATTCTTTCTATTGCAATTGGTTTGTACTCGTTGTCTGAACCATCTGCAACTACTTTATATTTTGTTACAGCAGTGCTGTATTGCTTTTGGTTGTCGTAGCAAATTGCAGTGTAATAATGTGCAGGTATTCTGAAAAAACCTGCAGGGTAATCTGTATTGTATTTTTCAAAACTGCTGATTGATGCACTGCAATCTCCCTTAATATAGGTATTGTATGCAGAATTATAACTGATAGAATCTTTTGAAGTATAACTGATTCCTGAATTAGGAATGGTTTCTACCCAGGCAAAATATTCATCAGCACGGCTATTTTCTACGTAAATTTCTTTAATA
>JACMRS010000151.1 GCA_014376345.1 Bacteroidia bacterium
CCTGACCTTGAATGACAAAAGCAGGTACTGAAAAGGTTGTTTTGATTTTATTTTCAAAGTTTCTGAAGCCTTGCCCGGACAAATTCCTGTATTACTATGTTAGGTTTAAGTGGTCCTTTGGAACACTTAAACCAGTAGGGGACGTTATGTGACCGTTAAGGAACATCTTATTCCCGATCCACTTCAATTGATTATTTTTGAAGCTGATCAATTTTTTGTTGTAGCTCTTTAACCTGACGTTCAAGTTCAATATTTCTGAACTTAACTTTCACTTCCAAATCTTCATAGGATTGCAATAATTTTTCTTCCGCTCTCTTCCTTGCCGTTATATCTCTTGCAATGGCAAACATATGAGGCTGCTCATTTAGGGTAATGCCTCCCATATTTACTTCTACAGGATAGGTTGCCCCATCCTTTTTCTTATGAATGGTTTCAATCTGTGGTATTTTTCCTGTTTGGGCCTGTGCAAATACCTGATTAAAAAGTTCTTCGTTATAAATTGGGTCAACATCAGGCACCCTTATTTGCTCAGCATCTTCTCTTGTATATCCCCAACGCTCCAGGGCCACATCATTGAGATATGCAAAAGTCCCATCTTCACGCATTAGAATAAATGCTTCAGTGGCATTATCTGCCATGTGTTTGAATCGTTTTAGATCTTCTGAATATATTTCAGCTTTTTTTCGGGACTCAACCAACTCTGTAACCTCATAGGCAAAAACCAAAATACCTACAACTTTATTCTGATTATCTCTTAAAGCCTGATAATTAAAGTTGACATAAATTTCTTCAAGATTTTCATTCCGCATTAATTTTGCAGGAACCTCTTTTCCTGTAAACGCTTCGCCCGTTTTATAAACATTATCTAAAAGTTCATAAAAACCCTGGCCTTGAAGTTCTGGTAATGCTTCACGCACTGTTAGGCCTACCACAGGCCGATTACCTACCATCTCCAGATAACCTGGGTTTGCAAGTTCAAAAATGTGATCAGGTCCTTTTAAAATGGCCATAACTGCTGGAACCTGCATAAAAAAATCATGCAAAATTTGTTGATCTTTATTTTCGTTTAGATCCATATCGGTTTTCAAAATAGCTAATTAATTTTTTGTAGTATTAATTCTAAACCAGTAGTAAAATATAGGGTGAGATAATGGTATTTCTTGTCGCCTGAAGATTCGCTAAAAAGCCGGGTAATTATTGCACTTGCTATTTTATCTTCATTAATGAAAAATACTAATTGAGGATTGTATATAATCTCTGTTTCTCTGATCAAAAGCAGTTTACCAGAATTTTCCCGACCATTATTAGACTTATATAAGCCGTTTTCTATTTCAATGAGTTTTATTGAATTAAACACGTTTTCCTGATTAGACTTATTTATTCTTTCCTTCACCTCCCATTTACCATAGACGTGGTCTTTGGTAATATTATTTAACTGTATATTTTCCATGTTCAGCAGTTAAGATTATTGAAAGACAACTTGAACATGTATAAAAATATTTATTTTAAGGTTCATAAAAATTAAAGGTATCATATTAACCTTTTAAATCAATTAAGGTTTAACAGCAATTAGTTCGATAAAGAAAAACCATGCCAAAAGAGAGGTCCTTAGTAATTTGCTATTTCTTATTTATCCCGGTAAAGTTGTTAAGGCGGAGTGTAAATTTCTTTAACTAAAATCATTAAATTTGTAAAAATTCAAACTATGAAAAATATTATAACCTTTCTTCTGATATTAATTTTTAGTGTTAACTCCTTAAGTCAGAATGTTTTATTTGATGACTTTGAAAATTGGAATATTCCAGGAGTCCAGGGAGAAGTTCCTGTAGGTTGGAAAACGAACAATTCTGGTTTTCAAGGGAATTTCTTTTTCCCGGTTGCAAAGTCCACAGACAGTTATCAAGGCAAATTCGCTTTAAGGGTACAAACCGCTCAAGGTTTTGAAGGACCTGCACCTGGATTAGCCGCCAAAACTATTCCAATATCAGCGAAATACTATAATTACAATGCAATAGTATTCAACATAAAATGTCCCCAAATAACCAGATACGGTAAAGTAAGGATAAGAGTAATTGAGAGAAAATTGGATATGCTCAATATAGCTGCCTCCTGGGAAGACTCTATTATTGTAACTGACTATAAACCTATTACTCTGTATTTAAAAAAAATGAATTCAGCGGATAGTTTATCTGTAACAATAATGGCATTAAATAACAATGAAGGATTGCAAAGCGTCGGAACTGCGGAAATACTGGTAGACAACATTGAATTTACTACTATACTGGGTTTAGGATCAGAAGTTTCTTCACTATCGGGTCTTACACTTTATCCAAATCCTTCACAGGATGTAATTCATCTAAAATCAGATTTGGTTTTTCAATCCTATTCAATCCACTCACCTACAGGTGCTGCTATTGAAAGCGGAATACTTTCAGGCGAAACCAAATCCATTTCAGTCAAAAATCTTGAACCTGGAGCTTACATTATAAAGTTGAACCAGAATGGAAATACTACTACTTATAAGTTTATAAAATTATAAGTGTAAACGGTTTAGTGTAAGCCTCACCTGATGTTTTGCGATGCTTGAAAAATCAACCTTAAAAGAGGAGTAATTAAATTTTGAATCTTATGAAAGGGGTTGGTTAGGTGACTAGACTCTGGCGAGAGGGTTCCGTTCATCAACCTGGGTGAGATTTGTCACGTGGGGCTACTGCAGTTTTGCGGAGACCTACCATGGGAGATTATTTTTCCAATTTAGTTAAAACATCCAATAGGCTGTTTATGCTACATGGTGTTGAAACCTTTGTTCTGGTTGCTGAATCGAAATAACTCCCGGAGACTATTCCGACGAGTAAACCGTCCGAGTCGATTATAGTAGAGCCGCTCAATCCTGCTCCGTCTAATAGCGCTTCGGGCAATTTCATGTTAATGTGCGTACCGTTGGGTTCCATATATGAATATTTATAAACTTGTTGTGCTCCTTCTTTATCTTTTAAGTCCATCCAATTACATAAAGTGTTTCTCCGTATTTGAGCTTTGCTCTTCTTAATTTTAAAGGAGTAACTTTTGAATAGTTGGTTTTAATTGAAAAGACAAGCCAATCATTGTAATGAAATCTCTGTGAGTCCATAATTTTCAGGTCAAAAACATACAAGTTTGTTCTATTTTTAATCTTACAACCTGAATATCAACAACAAAAAGCCCCTGGTCAGAAGACACAAGGGCGTTAAAAATAGTAATACTAAAAAGTGTAAAGTTTACTGTTTGACAACCTTAAAGGTATTCTGGCCATTATTAGTTTTTAGCTTTAATACATAAGTGCCATTTTTTAGCTCACCTCCGATTGTTTGCAAGTTATTTCCCTTACCAGATTCAATCTCTTCACCATCTATAGAAAAAAGCTGATACTGAAATGGCAGTTTTGATTTGATCAGCATGCTTTCGGTGAAAGGATTTGGGTAAGCTTCAATTCCTTCTACCTGCGGATTTTCCTCTAGCGAAGTAGTAATGCCATACTGAAAAAGAAAAGGAACAAAATCGCGCAGGTCCTGTTTCCAGGCTACAAAGCTGTGTGAACCAGTATGCTCCCAATAGTTTACAGTTATTCCGTATGAGCGAAGAACTTTCATTGTTTCCATTCCGTTGTTGTAGGCAATATCGCTCGTTCCC
>JACMRS010000016.1 GCA_014376345.1 Bacteroidia bacterium
AAGCAAGTGTAATTTCTTTTGTAGTGGAAGGCATCCATCCGCTCGACATAGGAGTACTCCTTGACGCACAGGGAGTAGCAGTACGAACAGGGCACCACTGTACGCAACCACTAATGGCACATTATCAAATTCCGTGGACTGTGCGTGCAAGTTTTTCATTTTATAATACAAAGGAAGAAGTAGATATTTTTGCAAACGCAATTGTGAAATCAATTAAACGAATAAACAAAAAATGAAAAAGGGCATGTCAATTATAACAAAGCAAAAAAACATCAATTGTAAAATCCTCAAGTTGGCATTGCTCTTACTGTTTTCTCTTTTCATGTTTCAAACAACTTACGCTGCTGATCCTTTGCAAAGTGAACAAACGTATTCTTTCTGGTTTTCTTTTTTCATCGCAGCATACATCTTATTGTGCAAAGGCTTAGAAGCTCTTTTAATCATCATCACTACACTCAGTTTACTTCAATCCTTGCAGGCAAAGAAAGCTATTCGATGGGTGCACGGTGGCTGGATAACAGCATTGGTAATAGGTGCAGCAAGCTGGTTCTTTACCGGCTGGCTCATCTCTTTAGGTTCGCAAAACAGTGACATTATTGCGGGTATCGGATCAATTGTTGCTGTTATCATTCTTGTATATGTGGTTTTTTGGTTACACAATAAAACAGAAGCTAAAAAGTGGCAACAGTTTGTTCATACACGAATCACTACTTTACTCGACCAGAAAAAACTATTCGGGCTTGCATCCATTTCATTTATCGTTTTTTTTCGCGAAGCATTTGAATCCATTCTCTTTTTGTCATCTATGCAAATGCACGTTGACGAAAACAGCCGATGGAATTTGGATGGGTGTGCTTGCCGCAATCATTACGGTTATAGTTTTTTTGCGTTTTCTGCTTCGCTTTGCAGTTCGCATTCCTGTTCGCACCTTGTTTCAATTTTCAGCTATCATCATTATGGCACTTGTTGTTGTGCTTACAGGGCAAGGCGTACACGTACTTCAGAAAAGCGGGTGGATTTCAGAAACCCATATCCCTATTAATTTTCAATCAGGCAAATTAGGAATTTCCCCAACTGCCCAAACTAATATTGCTCAAATAGTAATGATAGTGATTACTATTATTTTATGACAAAGAGGTAAAAATAGTTTGGCAGATAAAAAAGAAATTTAATTAAATTTGAAAAACGAATAGTATGAATCTGTGTAATTTACAATAAAAAATAATTTTTTTTTAAAATGAGCGAACCATTAAAAGTGCCTACAATGGCTGAGTGCATGGCATCCGGGGAGATGCCGAAAATTTTATTTTGGGTTGGCTATGCAGGAATTTTTCATGACAGAGCAAAAAAAGTTAACCTAGCTTTAAATAAAATTTTAAATCATACGAATGTAAAATTTGCAGTTTTGGGTATCGAAGAAACTTTTACCGGAGACCATTCAAAACGTGCAGGTAATGAGTTTTTATTTCAAATGCAGGCAATGAATAATATCACAGCAAATGTTTAAAGAAGCTGAAAAAGGTAACAAAGAAGTAAATGTTGAACGCACGGAAGAAGCCTTGGGATTGAGTCCTGATATTATTGCTGTTGGTTGTCCGTTTTGTAACACAATGATGACCTATGGTGTAAAACATTTCAATAAAGAACAATCGGTTAAAGTAATGGATGTGGCTGAAATAATTGTTCAGGCAGCAGATTTATAAATCAATTAAACAAATAATCAAAAATGACAGAGATGAAAACAATAGAAAATACAGAGCAGGAATTGGTAAAAGAATTTGCAGAGTTTGATGACTTATTTGATAAATTCGGATTTCTGATTGATTTGGGGAAAAATCTGAAACTATTAGATGATGCACTGAAAACAGATAACCGTATGATAAAAGGATGTCAGGCGCATGTATGGCTATACAGTGAATTGGTGGACGGGAAAATTATTTTTCAGGCAGATGCGAATGCAGATTATGCGAAAGGACTTGTTGCTATGATGATTTATGTGCTTTCGGGACATACACCAGATGAAATTATTAATGCACCACTTAATTTTATCGAAAGAATAGGATTTAAAAGTATGCTTTCGATGAAACGTGCCGGAGGATTGGAGAGCATGATAAAACAAATGAAACTTGATGCGATGGTATACAAAGCAAAAGATTTAACAAATTATTAACCCAGTAAAAAAACTTATAATAATGACAATTAAGCTTTACAACCCTTTCGAACATTTAGATTTTAATTCGGGGTTATGTTTTCTTACCGGTAAAAAAATAAGTTCTACAGAAGAACAAATTTCTGTTTTTCCTGAATGGCTTTTAAATCGTTATTCTTTAAAAGATAAAACATTGACGATGTTAGAGGAGAAAAATGTAATAAAATACCAAGATTTAAAATTACCATGTTTTACCGATGTTATTGAAAATATACTGAACCCATTTGAGGAAGAGATTAAACAAGCATTTTCGTTAGGTTACGAAGAAGTTAAAAAAATTCCGGAAGAACGATTGTTTCAATGGATGGCCAAACTTGTGTACGGTATTTTATACCACGATATTGTTTTTGGAATGAAGCAACAAAAAGCACTAGGAGAAACCTTCGCTTTGTCTCATTTTTTAATCGCCAAATTTAAAAACCTTGATTTAATGTTGCAATCGCTGGTGCTGCCAATGGAATTTATGGGAGCCAACCCTTGGACTATTAGGGTAGTTAAAATAAAATATTCAAAAGATGTATTTAATTATAAAGACGAAAACAACAACTTGAATTTTTCTTTGGGAATGAACGATTTTGGAATAGTTGCCTGCCTTCAGGATAACGGGGAAAACGGAATTTATCAAAAAGATATTATTGATAAAATTGCCGATAAAATATTGCACCCCATTCAGTTTGAAGAACTTTGTGGAAGATTTATTTATTCTAATTATTTATTAAAAAACTCTTATCAATATAAAATACATTATATGGAAGATAGTTTGCAGATAGAAGCTATTCCTTTGGTCGGTCATAATGAAAAAGATTTGTTTTTTATCTGGGATGACAACATGTATGGCCAGGTATTGGCACACTATTGGAAGCCTTGGGGAATCACTATGAAGGATATAATTACATTCCCAAATTCTCCGATAAGTTATTTAATAAAAAATGAGTATAACGATGAGTTAATAGAACCGGACACGATCTCGTTGCCTTATTAATTTGTTTTTATAATGGTGGTTTCAAGTTGCTAACGCAAAAATTAGTACTTCATTGTGTAGTTCCTCAGCATAAAGTGGACATATGTATGACTTAACAATAGTTATACTTTAAACCCATAAATTGATCACAATGAAAGAAAAAGAAACCAAGTATGCGGAAATTTTTACGACCACGAACATAAAATAGGGACAAATCTGAAATTTTAAAGAACAAAACTAGAAATTTATAGAAATTTCACGGAATCTGCGTAATTCCATATTATATTTAAGTAAATAAAATCGAAATTTTCTGATTTTTTTAGAAATTCTATTGAATCATCATCGTATTTTGGAAAAAACAGTAAACTTGATCCCGAAAATTGTTTGAAACTGCCCACCCCATGTGTTGGAGCAAATTGACCCCCTGTTATGGGTTTGAATTTAATAGTTGAAGAGTGATTGTTTAAAACATTGATCTTGCGTTGCTACAGCGACGCAAAAATGGCAATAAACCAATCACCTTGAACAAAATTAAACAAATCATCAGAAAATACATATTTGGCCGTGGCACAAAGTAAATCAGCTCCTTGACCCAACTCCCAGTACAATTATGGTATGAAATTATTGGCGATCAAACTCTGTCCGATGCAATACTTGACCGAATCGTATACGATGCACACCGACTTGAACTTCAAGGTGATTCCTTAAGAAGAAAACGTAAAACGGAGGAGGATAAAGTAGCTGTGTAAAAGTCATAAGTGCAACAGCTATCTTCGTTCGTCAAATGCTCGAGGACTTATACTAGATGGTGGAATATCAGCTACTGAATATAAAGAAATTAAAATCGAAATCGATACAGCAATCACAAATTCAACTGGAGAATTAAACAAATTAAGCAACACAATACTTAATATTAAATCTAAGATTGACGGTTGTATCGAACTGCTTTCAAACATCGAAAATCTATACAAACAAAGAGAAGTAACAAAACAACGTATAATTAGTTTGATATCCCCTCGTAAGATGTTGTTAAAAAAAAATCAGTTCGAACTCTCGAAAAGAATCGGGTGGCTTCTCTAATACTCAATGCCAGAAAGACTTCTGGCGGGAGCAAAAAAGGAAAGCACACCGATTTTGGTGTGCTTTCCTGTGGAGAAGAATTTGTGAACTTCGGGATCGCAATCCATTTCCAGCATGCCTTTGTCATCCTCAGGCAAAATTTCTCTCAATATCAGCCTGCTTGTTTCCGCGTAAACTTTCATGTTTTTAATGTTAAATTAGTTTTTGGTGTGTTCTGAAAATTTGGAACACCCTTTACAAATATATTAATTTCTAAATTAATATAAAACCAGTTATGCTTTATACTGATTGTTAGCAATCGTTTTTTCATTACAGATAATAAATGAATCCCACATTCAAACTTCATTTGCAAAAACACCGGTCAATTTTTCTCCTCTTCTCATTTACTCTGCGTGCCATAGCACTAAATATGTAAGGCATTTCGCTCTGCCTGTATATCTTCCGCCTTGTTGGTTGCATTAAAGTAGATACCACTCAGACCTTCTCACAATGGACCCAAACCATATCACAGTGGTCAAGCATCATATCACGAAGGGCATTGATCATATCACAATGCCCATGAGCCATATCACGATGGCAGCGCACCTTCTCACTTCATATAATCACCTTCTCACTTCATTTTTTTTCAATTGAACTATCACCAAATCACTTCCGCCTTTACTTATTTCGTTCGCATCTGTTCATAAATCGCTTCCGCTTTCCAATAATTGTATAGCATTTAATACAAGAATGTATCGCATTTTAGACAGGTTTTATAGTCTCTTGAGTCGAAAACATTGATTTCAGGAATATTAATTTTTAAAACTATAGCTTCCAACCTGCATCAAGCAGCACATTTTTACATGAGCTGCAAAATCCTGTCAGCTCATTCGTGTGATTTTTTCCTTTGGCATCACGCATATAGCAATGCGTATCGGGGCAATGTGGAAGGCCAAAGGTATGTCCCAGCTCATGTATTGCAATTTTGAAAAGCTGCTCCTTCTTGTTTTTATCAGATAATCTGAAAGATGATGCCACACAAGCATTTCCGGGACGGAATCCCAATCCCATTAAACCATAATCTACGATGTTATTCTTAGTTGTAGAAATGTCATATGTAGTTAATGCCAGAATTTTGTGATTGGGATCAGCGTTCTTTCGCAATATTTTAATAATACTGTCAGCTCTGTACCTTTTTCGTTTTTCGTAATATGCAATTGAAGGAATTTTTATCGGATCATTTATATGTATTTTTGGATATTTTTTTTAATTTCAGTAAATATATAATCAGTGTAATCCTTTGGCATATCGCTAAAAGGCTGAATGTCGACTGTATATTGAGTGCTTCCTTTTTGAGAAGATTTTGTGTTACAGGAAAAAACTGTTAAAGCACAAAAAAGTAAAATTATTTTAAATCTGAAAGTCATTTTATTTCAGCCCTTCTCCAATTTCAACCAACTTATTAACTGTATTCCAGTTTCTTGTTGTTGCTGTAACTTTTAACTTGCTTTCAAAAAATTTATTCGAAAGCTTGGTTTCACCATAGTTTACCGGACAATAAAGATACACTGTCTTGTCTTTGATAATAAACTTGTCCGGAGGAAAACTCAATTCACTTATTGTTTTCAGTGCTTCTTTTGAAGGTTCATCTGCCAAAAATGTAACATGCAGTTTTGTTAAATCAATGTCTTTTTCTTTTAAGAAAGGATTGTGTCCTGCAACATTTTTCATGTAATCAAATGTGGTTACAATCACAGGTGATACAAACCCGAATTTTCTAGCCATTGCATTAAATATTTCCTTTTCAAGTGTTGCTTCTAACTTTTTAGCACTCCTGAAAATAACATTGCCACTTTGTATGTAAGTATTGATATTACTGTATTTCAACCCTTCAAGCAATACTTTAAAATCAGCCATCAATACTTTTTTGCCACCAACATTTATGCCTCTGACAATGGCTATGTATAGTTCTTTCTCTGTTGCCATTTTATTTATTTTTATTATTAATTAATGCACTCAAATATTTAGGTGCTACAGTTCTATAAGATGTTTCAACAGCATCCCACAAAACAGATTCAGTAACTTTTTCAAGATTAATATTGGTCCACCCCATTTTACCCCATGAACCGTTTGAAGGATAAATCACCGTTATGTCAAATCCCATAAATGCAGACTGATCTTCAGGCGTTAATTTGATGCAAGCTGTATTTTTTTTAGCATCAATTGTCAGGAATATTTTCTTTCTCACTCTGAAAGAAGCTTTGTCGAAATGCGGTTCTTCAGTAGCTTCAGGAAAGGAGAGGGCAAGGGTTTTTAATTTGGAAAGGTCTTTCATGATATTAGTTTTTAAGAATCTGACCAGCTATGAAATAGTCGTCCCAGGTTATACGGTAATACATTGTTTTTCCGGCATTCACCAGCGGAAAAGAAAACGTGAATGTTGTTGATATATCTACAGGTTGAGTTAGCAAAGTATTTCCTTTGTCATCATAAAAAGTAATTTTCATTGGAGCATTTATCAAATGTAAATTCATTGTTTGAGTGATCTGTAGTTCAACTTTATCTGTAAATGGATTGGGTGTAAACTTGGCAAAAATTGTTTTTGTGATAACTGATTGAGTCGCCTCTTTTTCATCCTGAGTTTCTGCTTCTGAACAAAAGTTTTCAAGATCAATTATAATCGAATCTAATCTGTTGGTTTTATAAAAAGGATATAAGGGAGATTCTTCCGCAAGGTGAAATATCATTTTCCCATTTTTAGAATCAATAGTGGTCCATATACAAACCGGAATACTGTCACTCCAGTTCTGTTTGATGTTATTTATAAATTTACTGCATTTCCCATTATCGATAGTTAAACTGCCATCTATTTTAAAATGACAATGAAACTCTTGTTCTTTATATTTGATAGTATTCAGTATCAAATCTCTACCACCCCAATCATTGCAGGTAAAATAATTTGTATCACCGGTTTCAGTTTTCAACTTCATTTTATTGCCATATTTATTAATTGGCGCCATCTGTTCACAAGGTTTATTTGAATAAACATAAAAGCTCAAATCTGAATTTGACTTGAAATTATAATATTGCGTTGTTCTTGAATACGTTTTTTGGGGAAGTTCATCAATCATCTTTATTTCACGGCACCCTGAAGCAAGCATTATAAATATTATTGATATAATAGCAGGTTTAAATAGGTTAAAGATAATGTTCATTACACTTTACAAGTCGGCTGATGAGTCACAGGGAAATTAACAGAGTTTGCAATAAAACATTTCTCGTGAGCATTTTTATGTAATGAGATTGCCAGTTCAATTTTAGTTGAATCTGTAATTATTATTTCAGGATGTAAAGTAACCATTGTAAAATGTCCTCCACCTTTTGCAAGTTCGCTCATCAATCCTACCGGCTTGTCAATATAGGATGTTACAATAATGCGGGCATCAGCACAAAAATGAAGATACCAAAGCATGTGGCAGCTTGAAAGTGCAGATAAAAACAATTCTTCGGGATTGTATTTAGAGGCCTCGCCATGAAAGTTTGGGTCAGCAGAACCTTCTAATGTTTCTTTACCTGCAGCGCTGATAGTATGGTTGCGACTGTAATCGCGGTATCCAGATGTGCCACTGCCGTTATTTCCGGTCCATTCAATTTTTAATTCGTATTTGTGTTCTCTTTCCATAATGTTTTTAATAGCCACTTACTAATAATCTTGAAGCACCTTTAGTTCCGCAACTGTGATATTTCGCATAAGCCTGAACTGATCGGTTTCTCATTAATGCGGGTGATTCGCCCAGTACATAACCTGATAAAGCATCGTGAACAGTATAAGCTTCAGGGCACATTAATCCTGTTGTCCAAACTATCGGCTCTGCTTTTGTTTGCTTTAATAAAGGCGCAAAATAACTTTTGCTGATACATGCCAGTATGATACACTTTCTTGTTTTGCCATCAGTGTTTTCAAATGTTTCATCAATCTCAAAATCCATTAATCCATCATGGCCAATATAAGAAAGCATGCCTGCACTTCCTTTGATACCAAGAGTTTTATTGTCAATTTGTACAGTGTCTTTTTCTGATCCGGCGCAACCTTTAAGGAAATCTATAGTGCACTGTTTAATGTATTTGCCATTGTAAGCATCTGCAATAAGATAATAGTTTTTAGTGCGGTGCTTAAAAATAACCCTTTCCAGTTTTACGGAATCAATTCTTGTTTTTCTGATTAGTTTCCACTCAGCGCTTTTTTTGAAATAAGTGCGAATACCATAACCGCAACCCCAATAAAGGTTGTTATCAGGATCTTGTCCATTGCCAATTTTAGCAGGAACAGGAACAATGCCCTGATATTTATTATCACAAAGAGCCACATAAATATGAATGGTTTTAGCAAGGGTATCTAAGTCTGATTCACTTGTTTTTACTGTTAATTTTTGAGTTTTCTCAACCGGTATCTCAGAAGATGCCACAGTGTTTTGTCTGTTACAGGTTAGTGCAAGTGAAATTGCAGTTATTATTAAGATGCGTTCTCTCATAGTTGATACTTAACAGTATGCAATATCATTATTTTCGGTCAATTATAAAAGCATTGAATTTGTAATTGAAATATTACAGAATCAACTTTCGCTTTCAGTAACAAAATCTATGTTTCGTTTTAATCCTTTAAAACCTGCTCGGGTTATTGGTGAATCTTTAAATAAATCCTGAAAAATATCTTCTGTAATCTCACGCCAGTCTTCTTTTGTAAACGAAGGCAACTTTTCATTAACCTGAAACTTAGGTTCGTTATTTGGCTTGCCAAAACGGTTCCAGGGGCACACATCCTGACAAATATCACAACCATAAATCCAGCCATTCATATTGTTTTTAAATTCATCGGGAATGGCTTCTTTAAGTTCTATAGTCAGATATGAAATACACCTCGAGGCATACAACGTTTTATTGGGCAAAATTGCAGCAGTAGGGCAGGCCTCAACACAGGCATTGCAAGTGCCACAATAGTCTTTGGCAAAAGGCTGATCAGCATCCAGATCAATATCCAGAATCAACTCTGCAATAAACATAAATGAGCCTTGTTCTTTAGTAATTAAAAGTCCGTGTTTTCCAATCCAGCCCAGACCGCTTTTTTCCGCCCAGGCTCTTTCCATTACTGGGCCGCTGTCAACAAAAACACGACCTTTTATGTCTCCGATTTCTGTTCTTAATATATCAAGAAATTCAAAAAGCTTGTCTTTTATTACTTTGTGATAATCATCGCCGAAGGCATATTTAGCCACTTTAAATGAGTGAGGATCTAACTGTTGCGAAGTGTTGTAATTGTATAAAAAACTGATAACAGATTTTGCACCCGGAACAAGTTTTGTCGGATCAAGTCGTTTGTCGAAATGGTTTTCAAGATAGCCCATGCTGCCCTGATAGCCTTTCTTTAACCAGTCTGCAAGTCGTGGTGCTTCTTCTTCAAGATATTCTGCTTTGCTGATACCACAACACTGAAATCCCAGTTCAAGTGCTGTTTTTTTAACTACAGCAGTATGCCTTGCTTTTAAATCGGGCATCGGGGAAATTAGTTACTGATAACAGTAAATTCGGTGCGCCTGTTTGCAGCTCTTCCTTCATCTGTTTCATTCGTTTTAACAGGCATTGAATCTCCGTAACCTTTATATGAAATTCTATAGCCTGCTATGTTATTTGCCACCAGATAGTTTTTAACTGCTAAAGCTCTGTTATTTGAAAGAGTTGCATTCTTTTCTTTATTACCTGTATTATCGGTGTGTCCACCAACTTCAATTTTCATGTTCGGGAATTTTTTAAGCAGAGATACAAGCTTGTTAAGTTCACCTTTAGATTCATCTCTGAGTTCAAATTTATCTACATCAAAGAAAATATTGTTCAGGACAAACTTGGTTCCGGCTTCAGGCTTATCAAGTGGAACTTCAATTTTAAGTGGTTCAAGTTGAGAGGTTTCCTTTAGAAGAAAATTATCTGAATAAAATATATAGCCAGTGTGATCTACTGTTAAAGCATAATTTTTATTGCTTTCTAAAATCACAAGAAACTCGCCATTCTTTGATGATTTGGCTTCGGTTACAACTTTTCCTGTTGCAAGATCAGTGAGTTCGATATCGGCTTCAATCCTTTCCTTTGTTTTAGCATCATAAACAGTGCCCGAAACATAACTTATTTGTTCAGGTTTAATTGATGCCGGAATCACAAATCTGTAAATATCCATTCCTCCCATTCCACCTTCCCGGTCGGCAGACATGTAACCATACTTCCCGCTTCTGTCAATAATAATACTGCGTTCATCGCCAATGGTATTAATAGGATAACCAAGATTTTCAGGTTCACCAAATTTTCCATCAGCATCTGCTTTTGCCACAAAAAGATCAGTACCACCTAAGTTAATATGTCCTTCTGAAGAGAAATAAAGCGTGATACCGTCGGGGTGAATAAAAGGTGCCTGCTCATCTAAAGGTGTGTTGATAGTTGGACCAAGGTTAATTGGAAATCCAAAACGATTATTTTGCTTGTCCCAGACTGTTTTCCAGATATCTGTACCACCAAAGCCACCGGGTCTTCCACTAGAAAAATACAATGTCAGTCCATCTGAAGAAACTGAAGGCTGAGATTCCCATGATTCTGAATTAATTGGTGCTCTTAAATTGATAGGTTTACCCCAGACATTATTTCTGTAAACAGAAAGATAAATATCGCAACTTCCTTCACCATCGGGACGGTTGCAGGCGGTATAAAAAATATAATTTCCATCAGCAGACAGTGAAACAAAACCTTCATTTGCCGGAGTGTTGACACCTGTCAGAGCAGTAGCATTTTGCCAGACGCTGTCATTGGTTTTGCTCATATAAAAGTCTTCATTTCTATTGATCTGTCTGGTGAAAATAAGTGTTTTTTCATCAAGAGATAATCCCGGAAAATACTCGTCATTCTTAGTATTAACTGAAGGTCCAAGATTAACCGGTTTAAAAGCAACCGGATTTTCTACAATGTATTTTACTTTGTCAACTTTTGCAAGAAAAGCTATTGCATCTTTCTTTCTTTGAGCGTTAGCTTGTGGATTGTTTTTATATTGGTTAAAGTAATATTTGCTACTGTCAAAATTCATCATCTGGTAGTATGCAAAACCGATACGATAATCAACATCCGTGCTTACCTCAGCAATTTCTTTGTATTTAAGAAAAGCACTTTTTGCTTTGGCGTAATTTCCCATATCATTATAACATTCGCCAAGAGCTTGCCAGGCATCTGCATTGTTACCGGGATATTTTTTAATGGTATTGAGTAATGATTTTTCAGCCTCTTTTGTATTGCCTTCCATCAAATACTTAATGCCTTCATCAGTAGAAGCGTTTGCAGCTTCTCTTGTTTTAAAATCTTTATCAGGTTTTGGTTTCTGAGCAACGCACGAGGTGAATATGCTTGAGAATATCACAAATGCCAGTAGTTTAGAATAATTTCTTACCATGTTTCAAATATAATGATTAGGATCTGAATTTCGGAAGTAAGCCCTTTCAGACAGCCTGTTATTAAACGTTAAAGGGTTCGTTTTATTTTATTTCGGGTGAAATACCTGAAGTGCGGGTACCGAGCTCTATCACTTCCATCAGTGTAATCTTATGTTTTAGAATTTCCATTCTAATCATTGTACGCATGTTGTGAAAGCCGTGTCTGCCTGCTGCTCCGGGATTTATCGTAATCATGTTGTTAAGGGCAGGGTCTTTCATAACACGTAAAATATGACTGTGACCACAGATAAATATATCAGGCCTTTCTGCTTTAATCTCTTCACGGGCAGGTTTACTGTAATGTCCGGGATAGCCACCGATATGTGTCATCAGAATACTGAGTCCTTCGCAGTTAAATCTGTTGTTTAAAGGATAAAGCATTCTGATATCTTCACCGTCTACATTGCCATAAACACTGCGAACAGGTTTTATGGCACTAATCATATCCGACAAAGTTTTATTACCCCAGTCACCCGCATGCCATACTTCATCAGCAACCTGAACATGTTTCATAATATCTTTTTCGATACAACTATGGGTGTCAGATAGCAGAAGTATTTTCATGGGTTTCAGGATTTTTTTAATTCAGTTAAATTATTCATTATTCCTAGGCTGAAGGCCTCCCACATCTCAACTTGGGGCACCGCCGCAAGAATTCATGCATGAATGACCGCAATGGACACACTGCCGTGTGCCCCTACAATTGTAACACAAATATAAGAGACGCGTTAAAACGAGTCTCTACACAAAATCACAAATCTGTTCTACTCTGTAAATTAGATTCTTCACTTCATTCTGTGGTAACGGAATACCGTTAACAGAATTACGCTCAAAATGACAATTTCTCAAATCTAAAATCACAAATCCTAAATCAGAAATCGAAAAATCAGAAATCAGAAATCAGAAATTACCCCCCCTGCCTGTGGTCCATTGCGGCTCTTACGAAACGTACGAACAACGGATGCGGGTTTTCAACTGTGCTTTTCAATTCAGGGTGAAACTGTACGCCTACAAACCAAGGGTGTGTTGGTATTTCAACAATTTCTGCCAGTCCTGTTTCAGGATTGGTACCGGTAATACTCATGCCGGCTTCTTCAAACTGTTTGGTATATTGATTGTTAAACTCGTACCTGTGTCTGTGTCTTTCAGAAATCTTGGTTTTGCCATACGCTTTTGCTGCTTTGCTGCCTTTTTCAAGGTTACAGGCATACGCACCTAGTCGCATTGTACCACCTTTTTCTGTCAACGTTTTCTGATCGTTCATCATAGCAATAACAGCATGTTTGGTACTGTCATTCATTTCAGAACTGTGAGCATCTTTCATGCCCATAACATTTCTTGCATATTCAATCACACAGCATTGCATGCCCAGACAAATTCCAAAGAAAGGAACTTTGTTTTCACGGGAAAATTTAATTGCATCGAGTTTACCTTGAATGCCACGACTTCCGAAACCGGGAGCAATAAGGATGCCATCGAATCTGCCCAGCTTTTCAGCCACATCGCGCTCGTCAAGTAATTCTGAATGGATACAAGAAACATTTACTTTACACTCATTAGCAGCGCCAGCGTGAATAAACGATTCGGTGATTGATTTATAAGCATCAGGAAGTTCGACATATTTGCCGATCAACGCAATGTTTACTTCATTTTTAGGGTGTTTAATATTGTTAAGAAATTCTATCCAGCTATCAAGATCCGGCTCGTTGCGTGAACTTAGTTTTAATTTACTCAGAACAACTTTGTCAAGTTTTTCTTTAAGCATCATCAAGGGCACGTCGTAAATTGTGTCAACATCAATTGACTCAATAACTGCATTTGGAGCAACATTGCAAAACAATGCCACTTTACGGCGTAATTCCAGATTAAGCGGACGTTCGGTACGACAAACCAAAATGTCAGGTTGAATCCCGCTTTCAAGAAGAAATCTTACAGAGTGCTGGGTAGGCTTGGTTTTCAATTCGCCAGCAGCTGCAAGATATGGAATAAGTGTAAGGTGAATAACAATACAATTTTCACTGCCCATTTCCCAATGCAACTGTCTTACAGCTTCCACAAATGGCAATGATTCTATGTCGCCGACAGTACCACCTATTTCAGTAATTACAACATCAAAATTGCCGCTGTCGCCCAAAAGCTTCATGCGTCTTTTAATTTCATCGGTAATGTGCGGAACAACCTGAACAG
>JACMRS010000152.1 GCA_014376345.1 Bacteroidia bacterium
CTGGTCATGGCGGGGCTGGTGTCCGGCACGGTGAGCATCCTGTTCAGCCTGCCGGCCATGCGCATCAAGGGCCTGTACCTCGCGCTCACCACCATTGCCGCGCAGGTCAAGCATTACCTGTTTAATTCCTTTTGTCTTCAAGTCGGTAAGTGCATTTTTCACTTCCATTGAAGCACCATCTCTGAATTGTTCTAATTTTATGTATCCGGTTTCGTTATTAATAAGTCCGTAATAAGGTACATTTTTAAGTTTTATATCTTCTCTGATAATATCAATGGCTACTTTTTCGCCATTTCTTTCCACCACCATTGATGCTTTTGAATTGGAAGCTCCACGCATACCTGTGCTGATTTCTTCCATTGTTGCCCCAACAAATGATTTCCCGTTTATTTCAAGTACTTTGTCGCCAATTCTTAAACCTGCTTTGTCTGCGGCATGTCCTTCATAAATTTCACTTATATAAATATAATTATCGCGCTTAATAACGCCCCAACCGATGCCACCATATTCACCGGTGCGCAAAAACATAGCATCTTCAGCCTCAGATTCGGAATAAAAATTAGTGTAAGGATCAAGAGAAGCCAGCATTGCATTAATGCCAGTTTTCATTAATGCTCCGGGTTTTGTTTCATCAACGTAACTGTCATTTACTTCTTTATAAACATCAGTAAATATTTCCAGATTTTTGCTTATTTCAAAATAATCATCCGCTTTTTTAAATGCTGATAAAAACATGATTATTATGAGCAACCCTGCAAATTTTTTCCATGTTAAAAGCGATTTTAATTTATTCATTATAAAAGAGTTTGCTGTAAATACAAATTAACGTAAATATCGTGATAATCCATATATTTTTAGGACAAAATATTGCATTTGAACGACAATGTACCTGAAATTTTAAAACATAAATATAGCATTACAAAAAGTTGACTGTTTCAATGAAAACTATAAGAAGCTTTCAGGAAATAGTAATCATACTTTTAAACAACTATTATTTGAATTAATTTTTTAAATAACCCGTCTGCAGGTCATCAGTTTGTGTGAATAATTGCCATCAGGCAGCTTTATCCCTTTTTTATCAATAGTATCAATTCTGACAGAACCGCTTGCATGAATAATTTTTGATTTGCCATTATATATTCCGGTATGACAAACAACATCTTTTTCATTGCTAAAAAACAACAGATCACCTGTATCAATTTCATCAAAAGAAATTTCATTGCCTTTCAGAATTTGCTGTGAAGTATCCCTTGGAAGTTCTATTCCGTTAATTCTATAGACAATTTGAACAAATCCTGAACAATCGATACCACTAAAACACCGGCCGCCCCATAAATAGGGTGTATTCAGAAAGGGATGAGCAATTGCGGGAATTTTAATTTTCCTCGGGAGGTGGTTGTGGTTTTTTAAACCTGCAGTTAGTTTGTATTTTTTATCACCAATTGAAAAATTCAAAGATGCCGGAACCCTCGCTCCGCATGGTATCATCAGAGCACCGGAAGTTGAAGATGCAATAAGAAAAATATCCTCAACCAGAGTATTGTATTCGTTGTGTTCTTCTGAAAATTCAAAATGCTGATTGCCACTGATCCAGCCTTCATAACCGTCGGCATCGGCTTTTATATGATGCCAGTCTTTTGTTGTTTCTGTTACCTGATAAGTTTCCCCAAACAACAGTGAAGTAATCATTTCAGAACTGCTTTCAGGCTTGCTTCTGATAGCAGCCCAAGTAGTAAGGCAGATACCTTTCATATTAAATATGTAATCTTGATTTACGGTCCAGAAGAACAGCTTCGCTTTCTTTTCTGTCAGGGTCAGGAACACAGCAGTCTACCGGACAAACAGCTGCACACTGAGGTTCTTCATGAAATCCCATACACTCGGTACATTTGTCGGGAACTATATAATAAATCTCATTAGTAAGAGGTTGAAGCCTTTGTGAAGCTTCAACAATTTCTCCGTCAGAAAGTTTGTAAGGACCTGTAACAGTGGTGCCATCAGCGATCGCCCACTCTACTCCCGATTCATATATAGCGTTATTTGGACATTCCGGCTCACATGCTCCGCAATTGATACATTCATCCGTTATTATAATGGCCATGGTTAAATGTTATAATTATTAATTGTGCAAATGTCGGGATTGTAACGCCAATGGGCAAATAAAACTTTAACAGTTATTAACGTAGAATTGTAATTGTACCTTTTGTTGTGTACAATCTGCCATCGTAACCTGTATAGTTGCAAACATACATATACACGCCATCAGCTACTTCAGACTCTTTATACTGTCCGTCCCAAGTGTCATTTATGCTATTGAGTTCTTTTAATTTCTCTCCCCAACGATTAAATATCAATACCTGAACTGTCCTTAATGCACCACCACGCACCACAAAAACATCATTGACATTGTCATCATTTCTCGTAAATGCATTTGGCAAATAAATAACAGGATCAAAATCAAAACATATTTCATTGCTCCATGAAACTGCATTTTCTCCATTGAGTTCCGTAGCTTTTACTCTGTAACACTGGGTATAATATTCAAGTCCGTTTTCATAAAAAGCAGTAAAATCGGTGACATTTGCTTCATAAAGTTCATAACTGGTTTTGCCAGGCAACTTCCTGTAGATATCATATTTGAAAACACCGTCTTTCCAACCTATATAAGGCGTAAATTCCATTTCTGTTTCGTAACCGTTTTTCTTTCTGCCGGTCAGTAAAATGTCAGTATGAATTTCAGTGTATATTGGTTGATTACAAAGGTCAAATCCTTTTACTCTGTATTCAAAAGCAGTAATATCAGTATTGATGTCTTTTTCATTATAAGTTGCAGCTGTTCCGTTTACTTCTCCAACCTGAGTCCACCCATCATTAGTACCTGCATTTCTTTTTTCTATATAAAATTTCTTATTGTATCTAGGTGCGTTAATTGTTTTCCAGGTAACGTCAATTCCATTGTCATTTAAAGGTGGTGGATTTACTGTTACAACAGTAAGGTCTATCGATGGTCTGTCAAAGAATACATTTGCTCTAACTGTATCTCCCGGGCATCCAAAATCTGAAGTTTCAAGCACTTTAATAGTGTTATACGACCGCCCACTCCAGTCTATAGTAATTGAATTAGTTGTAGAAGGTGCAACCGGGATTCCTCCATCTACAAACCATTCAAATGTTGAACCGGGTAGCCCGATTACACTGTAAGTATGACCATTAAAATTAGGATAGCAAACTATTGTATCACCGGATATTGGCGTGGTAACAGGTTTAGGATGAATTATAAGAACAGTATCTATCGGCAGTCCGGGACAGCCATACTCTGATGTTTCAATAACTTTGAATTTAAAAGTTCCGAAAGATGAATAAGGATAGGTAATTGTTGAAGTACCCTGACCAATTAGTTTAGTATTATTGTTGACTGACCAGGCATATTTTGAATTGGGAAAACCTGTTACTTTATAAGTTCCTGAAAGTCCGCTTTGACATACTTCAAAATCACCTTCTATAAATTTAGCATTCGGAGTTGGTCTGATGAAAACATTTAAAGTATTTACATTACTGATACAGGGTAAATTGTTGATGGAATCATAACTTGTTTCATACATGTTAACAGTTCCGTTGCCGGCTCCACCCCAATCTACAGTAATTATATTGGTGTTTTGTCCGGAAGTAATTGTACCTCCTGAAACAGTCCAGTTGTAAACAGAATGTCTTGTGAAATTAACCCTGTAAACAGAGTTTTTAGTAAACTCACAAACTGAAGTATCGCCTTTAGGAAGTTCTGCAATTAATACATAATCAACAAGAACCTGCAATGTACTGGTATCTCCGGGACATCCGAATTTATTCAGTTCTATAACTTTTACATATCCCTTGGTTTTATTACCCCAGTTAACCTGAATGTTACTGCTGTTTCCGCCTGCAACCTGAACTCCACCTTTAATGAACCATTTGTATGATGATCCTGGAGTAGAAGTAACCGTGTAATCAATATTTCTGACATTTGGACAGACTGAGGTTGGTCCTGTAATTTTTCCTGTTACCGGTTTTGAAATAAAAACATCCACTATGCCTGTATCACCAGGACAACCTGTAGTGTTTATCTGAACTATTTTTAATGAAGCTTTACCTTCAAGTTGCCAGATAATAGTAACTTTATTCTGATTTGCCGGCCCTAAAATAGTGCCGTTTTTAACAAACCATTTATATGTATATCCTGCTGTGGGAGTAATACTGTAATCTTTCTGTTCTCTTTCACAAACTGTATCAACAGGCATAATAAATGGTTTCGAAGGGGCAGTTTTTAAAGTTATTCCCAAAGTAACAGGCGGAGATTTACATCCAAACCTTGAGACTTCTACTACAGAAACTGAACCGGAATTCTGGTTGTCCCAGTTTACGTTACCGTTAATTGTATTTGTGGAAGTAACAAGAGATCCGCCATTGATGGTCCATTCGTATGTAGAACCGGGTTGACCGCCGGAAATAGTATACGGTACATTTTTCGCATATTGACAAACCGTTACCGGGCCTTGAATGGATATATTACTTTTGAAAGGTTTTACAAAAAATTCAATGTTGACATTCGTGAATTTGGAAGGACACCCGTCATCAACCACCTCTGCAGTTATCAGATAGGGTTCTGTTCTACTGAGATTGCAATTGGTTGTCCAGCAAAGTTGTGAGGTAACCGGACTGTTACTAACAGCTGTACTGAAAGTCGCTCTTGGTCCTGTATAGCCATTGTTTCCTGATAAAATGTCGCCATAAGCTTTAAGAGTCAGGATATTTTTTGCGTCTTTATCGGTTCCTGTTATATCAAAACAAATTTTTTCACCTTCAGTGATAGTATACGAAAGCTGAGTACTATTGCTGATTACAGGCTTGTTATTTGGCTGGCAATTAATCACCAAAATTTGAAGATCGAGGCGGATCGTGCTTAAAAGGACACCATTCCTGTATTCTTCTACTTCAATTGCTACTGCATAGTTTCCTGTTTGAATGGCTTTATATTGTGTCAGTCCGTTTTGAGAATTAATATTTGCAACACCACCACTTCCGAAAGGAAAAAGAGAACTGTATCCTGATGTATAAATAACATTATCCGGAGGATTGAAAGTGCCACTGCAATCCGGCATCGGGTCGCTGGAATTTCCACCCTGCCATGGCCATACAAGTTTGTAAACCAACTCATCTCCATCAGGATCGGTAGCGGTATTACGCATTTCCGTAAGATCGTTGATGCACATAAACGGAACCGGGACCTCTGTAAAATAAGGAGAGTTGTTTTTAATTGCCGTTGAAGGGATGAAACACTGATATGTTTGACCCTGAAACGGATCACCTGATCCTGAATTGGGAAGATTAACCTGTATATTTCTGCAGCAGCGTTGCCATTGCACGTAGTAACCGAAATTGCTTTTTGGTAAATCAATAAATCTGCTGTAAATAGTTCTTTCTAGGCATGATTGGGCAACTTCAGGACAATCTGTTCTGCCTACAGGCTGAACTCTCTGGGGTTGTGATCTTTTAAATTCGAAAGAGTTGTAAAACTGGCTGTTATCTTTGCGGTAAACACAAACATTAATCGATTCGTCGAATTCTACTGTAGACTTGCAATCACGGTAAACAGTAAGAGTTACTTCATATCTGACACCTCCTGAACCTGTTGCACCGATATATCTGTAATTCATGAAACCACCAACAAGGTGGGTTGCCTTTGCTGTAAAAGCTCCCGATAAAAGGAAAATAATTACAAAGATTTTTTTCATGAATTGAACTGTCGCCGTATTGGTTATCAAAATTAAAGCTAAAACTTTTTAATTCCTAATTTTTTAATTGTAAATCTAATAGGATATACAAACGGTAAATTTCGGAAAGCAAAATTATTCAGCAAAAATCGTGCAGATTTTTAAAAGCAAGCGTTTTTATGTAGGTTTGCAATCAACAAAACGCAATGTCAACATTTTACAAACCAGATTGCAGGTTTTTCAAGGGTGACATACCTTGCAGGCCGAATAAAGAACATGGTTACCATTGTTCCGACTGCCCTGTTTATGACCCGATTACAAAGAGGATCCTGATTATAAAACTTGGAGCAATTGGTGATGTGATACGCACAACGCCTTTGATTACAAGATACCGCGAAATTTATCCCGGTTGTAAAATTACCTGGTTAACCATGACCCCGGCCATTTTGCCGGCAGGGAAAATTGACGAAATTCTGAAATTTGATTATGCAAGCAGTCTTTATCTTCAGCATGCTGAATTTGATATTGCAATTAATCTTGACAAGGAAAAAGAGGCGAGCGCACTTTTATTGACTGTCAAAGCGACCGAAAAATATGGTTATGTGCTCAAAGATAATGTGTCACAGCCAGTCAATGATCTGGCAAATCACAAGTACCATACAGGTATTTTTGATGATGTCAGTCAGAGTAATACCATGAATTACTGTACAGAGATATTTGAACTGTGTGGCATGGAGTACAAAGGTGAACCGTATTTGCTGGATAACCATGCTGATAAAGGTTTTACCTGGCCGGATATAGACAGGTCGAAAAAAATTATCGGTTTGAATACCGGGTGCGGCGACAGGTGGACGACAAGACTCTGGCCAAAAGATTTTTTTGCAGAATTGGCGATTAAACTACTTGCAGAAGGCCATGAAGTGCTTTTGCTTGGAGGTGAGCAAGAAGATGTCAGGAATAAAGAGATTCAAGCGCTTTCAGGAGCGAAATATTTGGGGTTTTTTCCTTTAAATCAGTTTATAAATCTGATTGATCAGTGCGATCTTGTTGTAACTCAGGTTACAATGGGTATGCACCTGACACTTGGAATGCAGAAAAAGATTGTATTGATGAACAATATCTTCAATCCGCATGAATTTGATTTGTTTGGAAAAGGAGAGATTGTA
>JACMRS010000153.1 GCA_014376345.1 Bacteroidia bacterium
TATATTTTATGAATACCTTATAGTAATCGAAAAAACTGAAGATAAACAAATACCCGGTCTTCAGTTTTGTGATGTATTTTCTGAAACAGCTAAAGCAAAAGCACTTGAGGCCGGATACACTGATGTAGCTGCATTTTTTAAAGACCATCAACAAAAAAATCCATAGGATAAATAATGAAAAAACCTGTTGTCCATATCGTCCATCATGTAGATACCGAAGGGCCTATGTGCGAGCCTTTGTCTGAATTATTTACAAGAGTAGGGCAAACTCTGGGTGTTGAATTAGATTTCTTGCCTACTCAGCAAAATCTTGAACTTCTTCAATCTGCATCCTGTGTTTTTAAAGACAAGGAAACAGATATGCTTCTGAAAAAGATCATAGATCCTGCGCTGCTTAGCTTTAATAAAAGCTGGTATGAGGTAGAAGAAATGCTCGATAGAATACTCTCTGCAGAATACCGTAATGAATTTAAAGACAGCTTTGGAAACGGCTGGATCTACAACTGGCACTTGCTCGATCATGTTGGTTTTACTACCAACCCGCGCCGTAGAGAACTGGGTTACTCTGGTGTTTTCAATTTCTTCCTGGATAAACTGAAAGCAACAAAATCTGATCAGGACAGCACGCAATGGCATTTTCACCCTGTGCCTTTTAATAAGGCTGCAAACATTTCTGCAACTTCTTATCTCAACTCAACTTATGAATTGTCGCAGGTTGTATGCAGGCGACTGATTGATGCAAACTGGTTTCCGGTGGTTAACAGAGCGGGTTTTCATACTGTAAGGCCGGACAGCAACTGGTGGCTAGAACAGTGGCTTCCTTTTGATGCCAGCAACCAGTCTTTGCAAAACGACAATACTGCCTTTGCTGATAATATCAACGGTAGATTCGGCGATTGGAGAGGTGCGCCTGATGATTGGTCTTTGTATAACCCGGACTTGTACGACTGGCGCAAAAAGGGTTCATTAAAAAGAACAATCGCAAGATGTCTGAATATGAACACGCGTTTCAGAAATATTTCTGTGCAGGAGTTTAAAAAGGCATTTGAACTTGCAAAATCAACAGAAAAAGATGTGTATGTTGGATTTACAAACCATGATTTCAGGGAAATGAGTACCGAAATTGAATTGGTGCATGGTATGTTAAGCGAAGCTGCTAAAGATTATCCGGAAGTTGATCATAAATTCAGTGATACTATTTCTGCGTTCAGAGCATGTATTGGTTATGATAACGAGGAAATCTCCAAAGAAAAACTTCAGCTTAGCGCAGAACTTTCAGGTACTACTTTAAAAGTGAAAGTAGAAAATGGTGATCTCTTCGGTTCGCAACCTTTTATTGCAATAAAAACTGTTAGTAATACTTATCATACAGATAATTTTGACTTCGGTGAGCCGGATAGTAAAGAGTTTTATTATACTTTCGATTATCTCACTTTCAACCTTGAACAACTGAAAACAGTAAAAGTGGCGGCCAATGACAAGTATGGCAACACTTCAATTGTAACCGTTAATCTTTAGAAAGTTTTCTTCTTTTTAACTCTTCTGTAATCAAACCCAATTCTCTTCCAACCTGACCCTTAACCGAGCTGTTTTCTTTGGCTCTGCGTGATAAATAGGGGAGCACGGCTATAACCGGTCCGTATGGTACATATTTGGCAACATTATAGCCAGCATTTGCAAGGTTATAGCTAATATGATCGCTCATGCCAAGCAGTTGAGAACAGTAAATACGAGGGTCGTTTCTGTCAATATTGTTTTTGTCAATAAGTTCTGTTAAAAACGTGCAACTTTCTTCATTATGAGTGCCTGCGCAGATAGAAACTTTATTGAGATGCTGTATGCACAATTCCATCGCCTTATTATAATCTCTGTCTGTGTCTTCTTTTGTAAGTTGTATCGGACTTCTATAACCTGTAGCCTGCGCTCTTGCCCGTTCTTTCTCCATATAAGCACCTCTAACAAGTTTGAAACCCATAAAGAAGGTGTTTTCTGCAATTGTTTTTTTAAGATACTCATACCTGTCGTGCCTGTAAAGCTGTATAGTGTTGTAAACTATGGCTTTTGAAGTGTTATAACGCTTCATCATGTCCATTGTTAAACGGTCGATGGTATCCTGAATCCAGCTTTCTTCTGCATCAACAAATACTCTGACATCCGAATCATGAGCGGTGCGGCATATTAATTCAAACCGTTGCTTCACTTTTTCGTATTCTCTTTCTTCGTTTACGTTTAATGCTTTGTGTTTATTTACTTTTTCAAGAAGGTCAAACCTGCCTATTCCTGTAACTTTAAATACTGTAAAAGGGATACCGGCATTGCCTTTAGCTTTATTAATAGTATCAATTATTTCATTGCAGGTAGCCTCAAATACTTCTTCTTTTTCTTCACCTTCAACGGAATAATCAAGAATGGTTCCGATGCCCGCAGAACTGAGATCTTTAATAGTATGCTCGCATTCTTCTATCGTTTCACCACCGCAAAACTGGGCAAACAATGTGTTTTTAATGAGGTTTTTGAAAGGAAGTTTTAGTGACAGTGCAACTCCGGCCAGTTTTGGTCCGTAGTTAACTAAAACCGGATATTTAAAGGCGGAGAACAGCCAGTAAGCCTTTTTCAGGTCTTTATTTGAACGGTGTTCGAAGGCAATTTGGGTGTTGTGAAAGGAGACTGCTGTCTTTATTCCTGGTTCTGACATAATGTTCTGCAAAATAAAATCTTATTGACTACAATTCAATAGTAAAGATAGTATTTATTAAGCGAGCAAATTGGGGACTTAAAAAACTTTTTGTGTAATCTCTTGTAAAATAAAAATTAAAGAGTAGTTTTGCAGTCCTTTAAGGAAAAAAGGTGAGGTGACTGAGTGGCCGATAGTAGTAGTTTGCTAAACTGCCGTACGGGAAACTGTACCGCGGGTTCGAATCCCGCCCTCACCGCCAAGTAGCTGATAAAAGCTATTCGTTCATTGGATTAACATAATATTTTCGGGGTGTAGCGTAGCCCGGTATCGCGTCTGCTTTGGGAGCAGAAGGTCGTAGGTTCGAATCCTGCCACCCCGACAATTATATTTTAATCAGTATTAAAGATCCAATGGTCCGGTAGCTCAGTTGGATAGAGCAACTGCCTTCTAAGCAGTAGGTCACTGGTTCGATTCCAGTCCGGATCACTAAATGGTGATTCCCGGTTCAGGTTATTTTTCTTTAAAAGTTTCAGGTTTTTTTATGAGTTTCAAATAATTTCAGGTTAATACCTTTGCGTTTTAACTTTTAGTTTGATGTCTAAAGATGCTTTAATAACCATTTTATTAAAAGGGTGCTTTCACATTAGATACACTACTTTTATCATTTACTAATGTAGGTTGCATTTTGGAATCAACGAATTTAACTCTATGGAAATTATTAAGGTTTGGATTGAATGTTTTATAAAATGAAATGCAAACATCCTGAACTATTAACTCAACTTCTTAAATTTTCCTAAAAATCTGATTAACACTGTATTTCATTAATTGCACTGCATTTTCAAAAAGTTGCACAGCTCTGATAACTTGTTGCACAGCATGCGCAAAGTGTTGCACAGCTCCCGCAATGTGTTGCACAGAAGGGGTGCAACTGTTGCACTGCGTTGTTAACTTGTTGCACAGCATGCGCGAAGTGTTGCACAGCTCTCGCAATGTGTTGCACAGAAGGGGTGCAACTGCTGCACTGCGTTGTTAACTTGTTGCACAGTATGCGCAAAGTGTTGCACAGCACTCTCCAACCTCCTGCACAGCGTTGACAGCTTCTTGCACTGATTTAAAAATTTTCCGCACAGAAAAATGCCTCTCCTGCACTTCAATGCAAACTTTGTAATCTCTAATCATCAGTTCAGGAATTAAATTATTATGTGGCTGAACTGTAATGTTAATAAGCTTTTCAGAAGATAATGTCAGGTTAAAATATAGTGTATGATTCTGGTAAAAAAAGTTTGGCACAGATTTTGAATGTAGTATTTCGAACGTTCGAATAAAAGTTTTACAAGTTGCTAAAAGTATGAAATTGAGTTATTCATTAATTTTTAATCAGTTTAAATCATTTTATTATGAGACATTTAAAAAAAGAATCCAACATGGGTTCAAAAATCGAAAACGCGGAGAAAATGTTAATCTCCATCCATTCATTTGAGGGATTTATTCCCCCAAGTCCTGACGATTCAGAAGAAAGCATGAAAGTGCTTCTCGAAAAATTGCGACAATCCAATCACATTGAAGCTGCAACCAGAGAAGATTACAGACTGAAAGTGAAAAGCCGTACTTCAATCTTTAAAGGAAAAATGTCTTCTTTGAGAAGACTTCTCAGTCCGATTGGTTCATCAGTACGATCGCAATATGGAAGAAAATCTAATGAGGCGCTTACAATTTCAAAACTTATCGCAAAATTTCGTGGTAACAAAATCACAAGTGAAGCAGCGCCATTATTAGTAACCGATGAGCAGGTAAAAGAAGCAAGAATTGTTGCAAGCGATCAGTCTTACGGTTCTCTTCTTTACTATTTCAGAAATATCATTTCATCCCTCGGTCAGTTAAAACCTGCTTTCAATCCCGGAAATAAAGAAATTACTATAGAATCGCTGCAATCGTTTGCAGATGCACTTTCTACAAGTAACAATGATTTGAGTCTGACACAAAGTACCATGAAAAGAACAAGTGTAGAACGTGAAACTTTGTATTCTCAAATAAAAGAAAGGATGATGAGATTGAAAGAATCCATCAAGAGCCAGTTCGGTACAGATTCTGTAGAATACCGGATGGTAAAGGGACTTAGATTTTAATGTTCATTATTAGGTTGTTGTTTTATTGCAAATAAGGCGGGACTTCCCAGGGAGGTTCCGCTTTTTTTATGGGAGGATGGTTTTAAAAATTAATTTAAAAGACTCTAAGTCTTAATTTTTATTTCTCAAGTTTATACCAAATCAGCATACCCGATAAAATAATGTGTTTAATGTCACTCGAGTCCTGAACTGTTTCTTTCCCTTCCTTAGAAGTACCCTGATAAAAACTGAATGTTTTTGCAGAATCATTATAATAGATTCTTGGTTCAATCAGATCCTGCATACCGGATTTATTTTTAACAGCTAAATGACTTGGTTTGCCATCTTTTTCCGGCATAATAAAATAATAAGTTTCAATAAATTTACCTTTTTTGGATACAGTTATATATCCTGAATATACAACCTGATCTTTTTCCATAAATTTCAAACTCAAAGTCATTAATGTGTCAAGCTTAACTTCATATTTGCCTGAACTCATTGACTGTCCATAACTTGAAGCAGCTAGAATTGTTAAGAAAGTTATTGTCAGAATGTTTTTAATTTTCATCTTTATATTTATTATTTTAATTGCAATATTAAATGCAAATATTCTAATAATCTACAACAATAAATTTCAACCCAAAAAAAAATCCTTCCCGACTAATCGGGAAGGATTTTCTGTTTAAATATTTAATCTGATTATCTTGAAATAATAAGCTTAAAACAAATATATTAAATGTTTCACTATCAAACAAATAATTGTTTTGTTTTGAAACAATGGTTATCTTTGTTTCTTTAAAGTTTGAAGCATAAATTGATATGAATGTTGTCTTATCACAAAAACAAATTGGTCAGAGGATATCCGAACTGCGTAAGATCAAAGGAATGTCTCAGGAGAGTTTGGCTAAAAGTGTCAAGATTTCCCGACCGTCTTTAGCACAAATTGAGTTAGGAAACAGAAGTGTTGATATACTGGAATTGCAAAAATTGTCTTTGATTTTAAAGTTTTCACTGGATGATTTTATGTCTAAGGATTTTTCTGCAAGTCATGAAGTTGAAGGTAAAGAAGTTAAAAACGCAAAGAAGGAAGAAGAACGAATTTCTGTGCCAACCTTACAAGTCAACAAGTTTAAAAA
>JACMRS010000154.1 GCA_014376345.1 Bacteroidia bacterium
AAATCTAAAATCACAAATCTCTGATTATCTGCGCAGGAGATTCTTCACTGCATTCTGTAATGACGGAATACCGTCAACAGAATTTTGTTCAAAATGACAAAATCTCAAATCTGAAATCGAAAAATCAGAAATCAGCAATCTTTCTCCCCATTCGTAATTCGTAATTCCGTAATTCGTAATTATTTCCGTAATTATTTCCCCGGTTGTGTCAACGGCAATATAACATGAAACTCTGATCCTTTATTTTCTATTGAATTCGCGGAAATCTGACCGTGGTGGTTGTCCATTATTCTGCGGCAGAGTGCCAATCCGATGCCTGTCCCGGTAAACATCTCATTATTGTGAAGTCGCTGGAAAATTGTGAAAATCTGCTTTGCATATTTCTGCTTAAATCCTATCCCGTTGTCTTTAAATATTATTTCAAAATAAGTCTGTGCAGGATCGCATAAAGGATTCTCCTTAATTTCCTTTAAGGTTAGCTTTCGACTGCTTATAGTAATTATTGGCGGAATATCTTTATTGGAAAACTTTAGCGAGTTGCTGATAATGTTACAGAAAAGCTGATTCATCTGAAGTGAAATGCCATCTATAACAGGGAGTTTCCCGGATTTTATTTTAGCCTTCTTTTCATGTATGAGCAACTCAAAATCATTTATAACATCTTTAAGAGTTTTGTTCAGATCAGTTTTTGAGTATTTTTTTTCATGTTGTAACAATCTCGAATATTCAAGTAAATCCTGAATCAATGTCCGCATCCGCAAAGATGAACTTTGTATTTTATTAAGATATGATTTTACATCTGCGGATAAATCATCCTTATGCTTATCCAGTAACCGCATGGAGAAGGTTGTAATTTTTCTTAATGGCTCCTGCAAATCATGACTGGCAATATAGGCAAACTGGTCTAACTGCAAATTGGTTTGTTTTAAATCTTCATTAGAAACCAATAATTCCTTAGTTCTTTCTTTAATTTTCTCTTCTAAATCATCTGAGAATATCTGCAATTCTCTTTCAAGTGTTTTCCGTTTAGAAATATCAACAAATACACTCATTACTTCATTATTATTAATAATTGCCTTTGATTTAATAACAGATAATCTTGAGCCATCTGTATGCATAATGTCCTTTTCATAAGGCGGAGAAACTTCCATACTTTTTGCCTTCTCTAATGCCTGATAATCGCTTAAATGAAATTCGGGAGGTGTAAAATCAAGCCAATTAATTTTGCCTTCTTTAAGATCTTTCTTTGTAAAACCGAGCATTTTTAAAAAGGCCGGATTGGCATCAAATATAATGGCATTATCCATGCGGGTAAAACACACAGCTACGATATTTGATTCAACTAAAGCTCTTGAACGCGCCTCGCTCTCTTTTAATATTCTTTCGGATAGTACCCTGTCTGTAATATCTTCGAAAGCCAGTAAAATCAGTTGTTCAGATTTTTTTTCATTTATTATTTCCCGGGCATTTAACAGAATGATTCGCTCTCCTTTTTCCGGTATGCGGATACTTATTTCAAAATCTTCAATGCGGTTTTTAAGAGGTAGAATCTTCTCAAGTAATGAACGCAGCATCGCGTTATCGAACTGATAATTTTGTATTTCGTAAAATAATTTATTCTCAATTTCATTTTCATCTACATTAAACTTTTTGTAAAATGAAGCATTCGCAGTTTTCACTCGTAAAGATTTATCTAAAACCACAAGTGGCTCACGCAGAGTAGTAACAATAGCTTCAGAATAAACACGCGAAGCATTAAGCTGCTCTTGCTTATCAAGCAACTCCTGATTTACAATCAGTAATTCTTCGTTGGTTGATTGCAATTCTTCTTTAGATGTTTCTAATTCCTCATTCAAACTCTGCATCTCCTCATTGCTGCTCTGCAATTCTTCGTTAGAACTTTGTAATTCTTCATTAGAAGCTTCCATATCCTCTGTTATAGATCGCATGTCCTCCAGAGTTTGTGAAATTTCTTTTTCTAATTGTTCATTGCGCTTTTGAGTTTCAACAGTTCTTTCTGATGATGATTTAGCTATTTTTAAAATAACAGGAATTATCTTTTTTTCAAAACGTATTAACTGATGAGGCTCAACAGTATCCGTCAATGGAATAATTTCAATTGAAACCAGGTATTGCTTATCGTTTGCTTTTACAACAATGTCTTCTTTAGAAACAATGGTATTTTCCTTAATTGATTTGTGAATGGCATTGCGCAATTCAAAAGCCAAACCTTCGCGAGCCATTTTAATCAGATTGTGAGTTGGCCTTCCCTGCGGCGCTTCTAAATAAGGAGAGATGTCACCATGAATATGAACAATATCCATTTGTGCATTTACAACAACTCCTGCAGGTGATTTTGCAATCATTACTGCTTCTGCACTTTTTCTAAAATCGGTTTGAATAATTTCGTTTTTAGATTTATGAATATCGTTTATTGCTAAGGATTCTTCTTTTCGTTCGGAAGTAAAATTCATAAATCTTCCTGCTGCTGGTTTGCGGGTATAAATTTTTTCATGTTTATTAACCTGAGCAAACAAATCGGATGAATTTCCTGTTGTCTCTGATTTACCTAACAACAGAAATCCTTTACCTTTTAATGCATAATGAAAAGTTGCAAATGCTTTTTTCTGTAAAAACGTATCCATATAAATCAACACATTTCTGCAGGAAATTAAATCCATCTTAGCAAAAGGTGGATCTTTTAAGAAATTGTGTGGCGCAAACACACACATATCCCGAATGAGTTTATTTAATTCAAATCCATTATTGTTTTTTATAAAATAATTATCAAGTTGCTTTGATGAAATATTTTCTACTTCGGATTTAGAATAAATTCCTGTACGTGCCTTCTTTATTGCTTTTTCAGAAATATCAGATGCGAAAATCTGTATCCTCACCCCTAGTCCTTCTCTGTAAGTTAATGGTGAATGGTCTTTAACATACTCATGCAGACTGATTGCAATAGAATAAGCTTCTTCGCCCGTAGAACAACCTGCAATCCAGACTCTAATGGGTTCGTCTGCCGTTTTATTTTCGAACAAAACCGGAAAAACAGTATCAGTTAATGCCTGAAATGTTTTAGGATCCCTGAAAAATGAAGTTACCGGAATAAGTACATCCTGAAAAAGTTCATCCTGCTCAGATTCATTGCTTCTCAGATAATTTAAATAGTCAGAAAGGTCTTTCTTTTTAACAATAGCAATTCTTCGGGCAATTCTTCTGTGAAAAGTTGGTTGCTTATAATAAGTAAAATCAACCCCTCTTCGTTGACGAAGCAATGAAAGTATTTGTTTGAAAATATAGTCGTCGTCTTTGGGTAATTCTTCTACATCATTGTAAAAATGACTTGTTTTAAAAGTCTTATTGATTTCCAAAAGCTGAGCAGGGATATCTTCAGGAGTCAATATAAAATCAACAACCCCTGCATTCACAGCACTTTGAGGCATACTATCATAAGCAGCCGACTCGAAATCCTGTGCTATACTGATTCCTCCGTTTTCTTTAATTGCTTTTAATCCTAAAGTACCGTCGCTACCGGTTCCGGATAAAACTATGCCAACTGCACACTCTTTATGAACCTCGGCAAGTGAAGTAAAAAAGATGTCAATAGACTGATTTAAAGGTTTTTTTTCACGCGGAATAAGTTTGAGGATACCATCTGTTGAAAATAGTATTTTACTTGAAGGTATTACATAAATGTGATCAGGTGCCAGATGAATATTATCAGTAATTTCTAATACCGGTATTTTGGTGACTCGTTGTAAAATTTCAGGTAGAATACTGTCGTGATTAGGATCTAGATGTTGAACCAAAACATATGCCATACCGGATTTTTCTGGTATTGCATTCAACAATCGTTTAAAAGCATCAAGACCACCGGCACTTGCACCAATTCCAACAATTGGAAAATTTTGCACCGTTGCAGGAGGGTTAACTGTTTCTTTATTTTTTTTTGTTGCAGCCATTGATGATATAAAACTATCCGAAGTAGTTGAAATTAAGTGTGGATATAATTATTTTGTAATGAATGTTGTTTTACTCAATTTCACATTAAAATTCATCTAATGCAAAAAGCATAATGTTTTGGTAAATATATGTGTATATAATTTAAAAATGGTGATATATTAATTGTTAAATCATTTATTTACAAGACAAAGGACCATTACCCTAAGCCCCTGCATTTGAATGACAGAAAGATCTTTGAGCATGACAGCAGAGTTCTTAAGCTTCTCACCGCAAGAAAGACCTCATTATACTCAAAATTATATAAGTCTACTCGAGTTTGAAAGTTTAACAACAGAAATGCAGACTATTATCAAAAGAAAAAAAGAAACCGAAAAAGTAAATATTAGCAATAATAATATTAGTTTAGCAGTTACATAAAACGGTCAACCTATTTCAGGCATTGTCAATACC
>JACMRS010000155.1 GCA_014376345.1 Bacteroidia bacterium
AGTGCCAAGCAAAATATTCGCTGCTTCCTGCATATTTCCAATAGTTGCAGAAATACCCCATATTTTCAATGAAGGATTAATTTTTTTAAGTCTGGAAAGAGCGAGTTCTATTTGCACACCGCGCTTACTTCCCAGCAACTCGTGCCATTCGTCTACTACAACAAATTCAAGTGATTTAAAAACATCGGTATAACCTTTCTGAGACATCATCAGATGAAGTGTTTCAGGCGTGCTGATTAATGATTTTGGAGTATTTATTTTTTGCTTTTGTCGTTCTTTAGGCGAAGTGTCTCCTGTGCGTAAACCAATATTATAAGGGATATTCAGATCATCACTAACAACAGTTGCAGCATGTTCAATTTCTTTTGATAATGCCCTGAGTGGTGTAAGCCAGATGCTGTGTAAACCTTTGTGTTCAGGATGTTTTAATGCATGTTCGATAATGCCGAACCAAACACCATAAGTTTTGCCGTAGCCTGTTGGTGCATTTAATAAACCTGATTTTCCATCTGCAATTGCCTGCCATGTTTCTTTTTGAAATGCATGTGGCTTCCAGCCTTTACTTTTAAACCATTCCAGCGACCGTTTCATTTTTGCAGTGCAATTAAATCAAGCAGGTCTTGTTTGGTATTGGCTTCTTCCATTGGTTTGTCTTTTCGCCATCTGCTAATTCTGGGAAACCTTAATGCGATGCCGCTTTTATGTCTTGGCGAAGGATTGATTCCTTCAAAAGCAATTTCAAAAACAAGCTGCGGAGTAACGCTTCTTACCGGTCCGAATTTTTCTTTAGTATGTGCCTTAATCCATTTGTCAACTTCAACTAATTCTTTATCAGTAAGGCCGCTGTAAGCTTTTGTAAACGGCACAAGAATGCCATTGTCCCAAACTGCAAAAGTGTAATCTGTGTAAAGGTCAGCGCGCCTTCCGTGACCTTTCTGAGCATAAATTAATACGCCATCAGTTGTCAGTGCATCTGTTTTCCATTTCCACCAGTTGCCGCGTCTTCTGCCGGTTTCGTAAACACTGTCTTTGTGTTTCAACATCAGTCCTTCGCATTGAAGATCGCGTGCTTGTAATCTTTGTTCAGCTACTTCTGTCCAGTCTTTACATTCCAGAGTTTCAGATAATAGCAACACAGGTTTTTCACCCTGATCGAGTGAGGAAATTAATTTTTCGAGATGACTTCTTCGTTCCCGCATCGAAAGACTGCGAATGTCATTTCCTTCATATTCAAGTAGGTCGTAACACACCATCACCAGTGGTGCATCATCCAGAAATTTTTTACTCAGAATTTTTCTACCGATCCTCGTTTGCATAATATGAAAAGGCAAAAGCATATTATCTTTATATGGAAGGATTTCACCATCCAGAACAGTGCCGTTTGGTAATAATGAAGGCAGCCTTCCAAATTCAGGGAACTTTTCAGTTACCAGATCTTCACCACGACTCCAAACAAAAACTTCAGAATTTCTAACGATGATCTGACCGCGAATACCATCAAATTTTCTTTCAATTTGCCAGTCATTGAGATCGCCAAGTTCTTCCGGCACAGTATCAAGCTGGTAAGCGAGATAAAAAGGGTAGGGTTTTGAAAAATCATCGTTGACATTTTCAGAAAACAATAAATCTTTAAGTTTCGTTTTTTCAGGCTTCCAGTTTCCGGACAATCTGTGTGCAACAACTTTATCATCAAGGTCGTAATGCTTTGCAAGAGCTTTAATAACAAGTTGCTGTGAAACACCAAATCTAAAGGCGCCGGTAATCAGTTTGTTAAAAACGAAGCACTGGTTTTTATCCAGTGTATGCCAGTAGTTTAATATAACAGCTTTTTTGTGTTCTTCCGATTCATAATCCATCAAAAGTACATCGCCGATTACTTCATGAAGTTTATAGGAAACACTTTCTTTGTTTGTTGGAATTACGAGTGAAATAGTTTCTGCAAGATCTCCAACAGTTTGGTAGCTTTCTACAAATAACCATGGTGGCAATCCTGACAGCTCGATGGTCCATTCGCGCAGGTCGCCGGATTTAACCGTTCTTCTCGGCCTTCTGCCTGTAAGCAGTGCAACGCACCATATTGCATCTTCATCTGAAGCTTGCGAAAAATAATCCGCAAGCGCAGCTACCTTGGCATTGGTTTTGGTTGTTTCGTCTATGGTATTAAAAAGGCGTGTGAAAAGAAGCATACAATTGCTTTTCAAAGATACTAAGTATTAGTTAAAAAATTAATTTTGAATTCGTTTTAATAGCAATTATTTTGAAGAATATTTTGATGATTGCTTACAGATTTATTGTTTAATTTTGCTCATACTTAAGCAGCATAACATTTCTATGGAACCACACCAATACTTTCGGCCATTACTCGATACTTTTGAAAAACATTCTGATAAAGAAAATGCTATTGCTATGAGTGCTTATATGAAAAATAATTTTCCTTTTTTTGGAATTAAATCTGAAAATAGAAGAACTATTCAAAAGGAATTTTTAAAACAACATCCTCTTACAAATTCTATTGATACTAAAGCTCTTGTAAATTATCTTTTTGCAATACCACAAAGAGAAGCGCATTATGCGGCAATTGAAATGGCAGTTTCCAGGATAAAGTTAATTGACAGAGAAAGTATTGAGTTGATCGAATGGATGATAATTAATAATTCATGGTGGGATTCTGTTGATACTATTGCAACAAAAATGGCAGGAAAATATTTTGAAAAATATCCTGATGAGATTTACCCGCATGTTGAAAAATGGCTTGCTGGAAACAATATGTGGCTGAAAAGAACCGCTCTTATATTTCAGTTAAATTATGGAATAAAAACAGATGCCGTATTATTGTTCGATCTTTGCACACAACTAAAAGGCAGCAATGAGTTTTTTATTCAAAAAGCAATAGGTTGGTCGCTAAGACAATACGCAAAAAAAAACAGTGCAAGTGTTAATGAATTTGTAAATAATACTGCATTAAAACCATTAAGTAAAAGAGAAGCATTAAAACATTTCAGCAATGAGTGATAAAAAATTATTTATATATGCCTACGATGCCCTTTGTGGCTGGTGTTATGGCTTTAGTACAGTTATGGAAAAAGTGAATGCAGAATGGAAGGACAGACTGGATTTTGAAGTGTTGTCAGGAGGCATGATGCAGGGTGTGCGTTCCGGTCCCATTGGAGTGGTAGCGCCTTATGTGAAAACAGCATACAAAACTGTAGAAGAAAGAACAGGAATTAAATTCGGAGAAGGTTTTATCAATAATATTTTAGAACCGGGTACGGCTGTTTTAAACAGTATTCCACCTGCAATTGCATTGTCAGTTTTTAAATCTTATTTCCCGGATAAACAGATTCAGTTTGCATCTGCACTTCAAAAAGCTATTAATTATGATGGCATTGATATGGAAGATTTTTTATCGTATAAAAAGTATGCTGAAGATTTCGGAATTGATGGCAATGAATTTGTTTCTAAAATGTCTAAAGAAACTTATTTGTTAGAATCAAACCGTGACTTTCAAATGTGTGCCAATCTTGGTGTTACGGGTTTTCCTGCAGCTTTTATTTTAAAGGATGAAGTGTACCATCAGGTAGCGAAAGGCTATATCCCTTTTGAACAGATCAATGACATCATTAAAACTGTGATGGAAAGCTGATTATTCTGAACTTTCGTCACCTTCATAAAGCGCATCTACCTCAATAGCATTCAATCCTTGTGTTTCGCGGAGCCATTTTGCAAAAACAGATTTATAACCGTGAGTAACATAGATATTTTCAGCACCTGTTTCTTTAACAGCCGTATTAAGGTCGTTCCAGTCGGCATGATCGCTTAATACAAAACCCATATCTGCGTTGCGCCTTCTTCGCGAGCCTCTGAGTTGCATCCATCCGCTGCATATGCCAAGACTGTAAGGTTCAAATCTGCGCATCCACGGAGTACCCATAGTCGAAGGGGGAGCGACGATAATGGAACCTTTAATATCCTGCTTTTTAATATCCTCAATATAACGAATTGCTTCTGGCAATTCTACATTCACAACCTGGTTGACATTGTGAACTGCGCCATGTGTAATAATCTTACCGATCGAAGGATCCAGATGCTTCATAATGCGTTGAGCTTTTCCTAAAGAATAGCCAATGATAACCGAGTTTTTCCCGGCTTCGTTATTTGTACGCCACCAGTTGTTAATATTATCATGAACTATTGCAGGATCCGGGAAATTATAAACCGGCAAACCAAAGGTACTTTCTGTTACAAAATGATGACATCGCACCGGTTCAAAAGGTGGGCAAACGCCATCATTCTGAAGTTTATAATCACCGGATACTACCCAGATTTCACCTTTATATTCAAGTCTTATTTGTGCACTGCCAATAATATGACCAGCAGGATGTAAACTGATATGAACACCATTTATAGTAACAGTTTCATTGTATCCGATACCTTGTGTATTGGTGTCAGCACCAAGTCTTAATTTTAATATCGGAATGGTATCGTGGTGTGCGAGGTAATAGGCGCTGCCAGTTTTTGCATGATCTGCGTGGCCATGTGTAATTATTGCTTTTGGAACAGATTTCCATGGATCAATAAAAACATCCGCCTGAGGGCAATAAATTCCGTAAGGATGAAATTGGAGCAACACATTACGAATATATAGATATTTTTTGACGATCCATAAAAAAACAGCCACTTTTTGGTGGCTGTTTTTCAGAATTTTTGTTTAATTAATTTTTTGGTTCAAGTAGTTTGAAGAACTGATCCAGTTGTGGGATAATCACAATACGGGTTCTGCGGTTAAGTGAGCGGTTAGCCTCAGTATCATTAGATGCTAATGGCATATATTCTCCTCTACCGGCAGCGATCATTCTTGATGGTTCGATACCAAAACTTTTCTGTAATACTTTTACAACTGCAGTTGAACGCAATACACTCAGGTCCCAGTTGTCTTTGATAACAGCTGTGCTGATAGGTTTGTTGTCAGTATGTCCTTCAACCATAAACTGAATATCAGGTTGAGCTTTGATAACTGCAGCTACTTTACCAAGTACTTCTTTAGCTCTTGGCGTAATTTCATAACTACCGCTATTGAAAAGCATTTTATCAGAAACAGATATAAATACAGCGCTTCCTTCAACTTTTATTTCAACATCCTGATCATTAATATCTTTCAATGCACCTTTCAGGTTTAATACCAATGACATGTTTAATGAATCTTTACGAGCCATTGCAACCTGCAAACCTTTGATATAAGCATCTTTCGAATTAATATTTTCAAGAGATTTTTTAATGCTTTCGCTTTGAGATTTACTAATCACAGAAAGGTCACTAAGCTGGTTGAGAAGTGCGTTGCTGTTGGCTTTTAAAGTTGCTATTTCTTCTTCAAGTGTTTTTATTTTTGTAGCGTTTTTGTCTTTATCTGCAAGGCAGATGTTCAGGTCGAGGTTGGTTTTCTCGTAAGAATCTTTCATTTTCTCATACATCGCTACTTCAGCTTTGTATTTTTTCTTGCTCACGCATCCTGTAAGGACAACCGCTGCAATCATTGCGTATATAAATTTATTTTTCATAATTTTATTGGTTTCTGCAAATGTATATAGGCTTTTTGTATTAAAAAATTAAATTGAAATATTGTGGGGTTTATTTTGGATAATGTGAATTAAAATTTTGCTAATGGGAAATATTTATAAAGTTAAATTAGAAGCATAAGAAAGTTATTAATGAAATAATTTTAATGCACTTTTTATGTTTTCTCCATAAAAATAACACCTCACATGGTGGCATTTTCCTACAGATGATAAATCAATCAGATTTATTGTGGACTTAGCAAAGTCTGATTTAAATTTCTTTTTGAGATTAACTGCCGTGTTGTGATAGTTGCAGCCAAGCGTAGTATTGCCATATTTATAAGGGCCCGGACCAAATAACCCCATTACATTATCTTTTTTCTTCAACACAAAATCATCTTCATTATAAATAATTATGAGATTGTAATTGTCTTGATTATTAAAATCTGATTTTGAATTTCTTTTGTAATAATTATCGGAGATAAGTTGCGCAGAAATTGCCGGAGCGACAAGACAGATATTCAGCCTTTTGCAGGATGGCGTTGGCTTTAAATCTTTATAGATATCAAGAACAGCGTAGGCAGCCACTTTGGCGCCCAAACTGTGAGTAATAATATTTATTGTATCGCAATTGATGGAAGAAAGTATCGTTTTAAATCCCTTGCCAACCTGCTCGGCATTTACCTGAGCTTCTTCAAAAAGTTTGAACAATATTTCGTTTTGTTTCGTGTCTTTTGAAAAACAACAGCCATATAAAGCATCCCAGTAAATTTCAACAAATAATGTATTGCTTAAACTGTTATCTGTAAGCGCTTGTTTCATAGTTTGAAAGTCAATAGGAGAAGGAATATCTCTGGTACCCACAATAAATGCTTTTCTGAAACCATGGATAAGAAAAGTAACAGAAGTACCTGAAATTACTTCGAAGTTTATTTTCTTTGTAAAATTAACTGCAATTGAGTCATTGAGAATATTGTTGTTTGCCTCATTATATTCTTTAAAAATGCAATTGTATTTTTTGCCAATTTTTATAAACTCAGATTGGTTTTTTAAATAATATTCTTTCAATGAATTGTTGCTTTTTTCAAGACTGGCATTGGAAATGTAATAGTCGGGATAAATGCTGCCTTCTTTATCAAAGCAGATTGATATATTGCCTGATGGAGTAAGCGTGCGTTCACCAAAAAGTACATGCGTATTTTGAGCTGTTGCAAAGTTTGCAGTTAAAATGAAAATAATAATTATCAGTGATTTCATTTAAGCAATCGCAATTGTTTTAAGTTATTCAAATCAGGATCAAAGTTAAGAATTGATTATTTAATCAAACCAATGTGTTAATCATTACTCATCCGGTTCGGCCAGTTTTAGTTTTTTTATGCTGAATGGTTTAAAACGAACGGCTAAAAGATCATCTCTTTTAAAGAAAGAAAAAAGTACCGCTGTCAGTATTAATAATGGGAAGATGCTGTAAATAAGCGGACCAAGCCAAACCCCGTCAAAATTGTAAACCAAGGCATTGTCGGGATCAGAAGGATGGTAAACAACGGGAACATGGTCACCCACATGCAAAGGAACATTCGCGGAACCAGAAAAAACATATTGTTCGGAGTTGTGATAAAATCCAATTAGTGGGATGGACATTGTACCTCTTGTGCCACGGGTTTCATATATTCGTAAAACTTTTCCGCTAGTTATAGTGCCAGTTTTTATGTATACAAAACGAATACCTAGCATAACAAAAAGGATAAGCAGTGTCCCAAAGAGGTAAAGTTTAATGCGGGTTAAGTAGTGAGTCATTTTAACTAAGTAAGATTAGTTTTCAAAAGTGTCTGCACAGAGATAATCCCGTGCAAATTTTATTTTGATTTCCCATAAAGTTATAGAATCCAATTTTCATTTTTTTTAATTTTTGATTTCGGTTTACTAAGTTAAATGCACTCAGAAATATAGTGGCAGTCCCTAATCCAATATTTGAAATTGATAGTATTTGCTTTCCCTGGGAAGTCGGAAAATTTATATTATAACTATTGTTTTTTGGTAAAGATAATAGTCCCATTGTCAATTGTCCTCCTCCACTAATTAATCCAATTACAGGTATGGCATAACTATTGGCTGGTTTACTTATCTGTACTGAATTAATAATGCACATTGATAAGTTTAAACCTCCAGCAATTCCAGAAGATATAGCATAAGTGCGTGATATTGGATATCTGTAAGTAGGTTGAATGATTGCACATTCTTCTTTAGTGAGTCCGTTTGATGTTATCCATTCATCCAGCGCAACATCTTCCATTTCATAAATAGTGAGATATTTGTTATTAAAATTAATTTTTTCTGCCACTTTTCTGCCTGCTGTTTGCTCGACAAGATATCCTACTGCACAAATCTTTCCATTTTTATCTATAAAACAAGGTTTACGTTCTTCTTCATAATCAAAGTTTTGAGGGAAGACTCCAGCATTAATATATTGATGCAGGAAATTAAGTAAATGAGTTCTTTTTTGAATGAGTTCTGCTGACAAGTCTTCAATCTTTTTAGAACGCAATAAATTTTCAGCATATTCAAGGTGAGTCTTTATTCTGATGTTTTCATCAGTATTCTGATCCGGGTTAAATCCAAATTTTTGAAAAAAAGCAATGTCACCTATTATTGAATTGGTTTTTTGGTCTAAATGGCTTTGTTTTATACACCCTGAAAATATTAAAGTGAAAACAATAACTGTTAAAAAATATTTGAGCATTATGTTTGTTTTTATCTTTAACGTTATTAATTTCAACTTATTTTAAAGCCATCAATCTTCTTCACTTATATTAATCCCTTCAATTTCTGCTTCAACATGCTCAATATTTCTTTGTTCACTAAATTTAAACCACTCTTCACGGTGATTTGTAGTTTCAATAATATCTTTAAAATGCCTGAAAGGATGTGACATATTGAGCGCTGCAATAAGTTTATTTTTTAGAATTGTATCTTGAATTTCTTCTGTGAAATCTTCCATAATTCTGAATGAATCCCTTGAATCCATAGCTTCTATGGTGTAATAATCATCAGGATTTTCTTCAATATTTTCATTTTCCTCTTCAGAATCATCATCAACCATGTCTTCATGTATGAAAGTCATTTTTAATGTTTCTTTGTGAATATAGCAGGTCATGCCTGAGCCAAGAAAATCTGATATTTCGGCAATTTGCTCTTTTGTAAGTTTCAGCATATTTTATTCGAAAAATTTATTTAAGTGATTGGATTTTGATGTTTTAAGGGTGTGACTAAATCAAGTTTTTTTTAATAAATAAATGGGTTTTTTTCACAGTCAAAAATCTTAATTGTCAGGTCGGTAAACTAATGAATGGTAGGCTTTATTCATATTTGTGGCAAGTGTTGTTTTGTCATTACTCATAAAAATAATAACTGCATCGGCTACATTGTTTTTATGTAAGTAAATCATTTGACCATATTTGTAACCTTTCCCGAATGGACTTTTAAATTCAATAAATGTTGTACTAACGGTATGTGCGATAAATTCTTTTTCAACTATATCTTTAGCTAACTGAATCATTTCAACTTTATTTCCACCTGATAATTTTAAAGCATAAGCTTTTGCTTTTGTTTTATATTTTTCATTAGGATTACTCATTTTACATTCATTGGTTTTTTTGCATTTATTATAAGCTTTCACATCTTTTTTCAATGGAAATACTGAATATCTTATTTCGAAACCTGCAAGTGTATCAATAATTGCAAGATTGTATGGAAGTTCTGAATTGTTTTTAACATAAGTTTCGGTATATCCGGGAGGCATTGCAAACATCAATCCTGTTTCGTTAGCAAATAAATGAAAATCGCGTATTTTTACAATTTTTCCTTTGTCATTAGTATGACTGAAAGACATAAGTGTTGTAAAGATTATTGCAGCAGCTATTAATTTGAATTTCATAATATGTAGCCAATTTAAATATATTTTATGTTATATCCAAATTATAACGATGAGTAATAGGCGGGAAGCTCTCTGAGTAGAGAATAAAAATCCCTTAATTCAAAATATTTCGGTCCGGAACTGTAAATGTTTCTGAAATCGTGCTTTCTGAAAAGCATTTTTGAACGGGATATATGATAATACTGTGACACCACTAAAAGGCTTCTAAAATTATTTAGTTTGCTCGATTTTATTGCATTGACAACCGTTGCTTCAGTATTGTCACCATGATTATCTGTTAAAATAATTTCTGGTTCAACGCCTTTTGAAATCAGATAATCCCGCATTTTATCACCTTCATAAAAACCTTCTTTTCCAAGTCCGCCACTGACAATAATTTTACTTGCTCTACCATCCTTATAAATTTTCAATCCATGATCAAGTCTTGCTTTTAATCTTTCCGATAAAGTGCCATCGTTATTTACCTTGTTGCCAAATATAACGATTGCATCTGCTTTGGTGCCGCTGTCGGTAAGTCCGTCAGTGATAATGAAAGACAGGAAACCAATAACCCATAATGATATTATTAGAAAAATGATTTTTATAGGTTTTGGGATTTCCAACTTTTTAAAGTTTTTATTTTATTTTTCTGTAAGGTAAATTATCAATTTGAGTAAACTCATTTTGTTTTAAAATAATTCTAACAATTCGTGCAATTGAATCATTTAGTTTTTTTGGTCCAATTAAATCTTTATTATCAACCCTCCATCTGTAAAGTTTGTATGTCGTTTCTGTTATTGGATTGATGGAATCAAACCACATAGAATATTCCGGTCTTCCCATGAAATTATTCTTTTCGGCAATAAAACCAGAATCATTAAAAAAAATTGTGTCTCCTGATTGTTTATATTTCCCATAAATGATATAAGCAGGACAGATGTCACAATGTCTGTTTTTTTCATAAGTGCCATTATTTAATAATTTTAAATTTATGCCTGATAAGGGTCTCCCTAATTGAAATTCTTCATAATTTAACGTATCTATGGGTATTTTAATATTTGAATTTATACATTTAAAATCCAAAATATCTGAAAAGCCTGATAATGTAAATATGGAAATTATTAAAATGTATTTAAGCATGATTTTTTTATTCATTATTCATTATTTACAACTTTCTTCAATATATTTAATTTCATCCTTCCTGTCTTTCTTAAATTTTTTTGGTGTGACTTCCTTGTAACGCTTTAAATAAATATTGGCTGTTTCACAATCTTTAAAAAACAT
>JACMRS010000156.1 GCA_014376345.1 Bacteroidia bacterium
AAATAATGGGAGATAAAATTACAAGCAAGCAAGCAGTTGCGAAGTTTGGTGTGCCATTAGTTCCAGGAATTAATGAAGCAGTTGCCGATGTTAAGGCAGCTATGAAAGTAGCTGTTGAAATAGGTTTTCCGGTTTTGATAAAAGCAAGTGCCGGCGGTGGTGGTAAAGGAATGCGAATTGTTGAAAATACGGAAGAGTTTGAAAGTCAGATGCAGATGGCTCAGAGTGAAGCATTAAGTTCATTCGGAGACAGCAGCGTTTTTATCGAAAAATACGTAACAAAGCCAAGGCATATTGAAATTCAGCTTATGGCTGATAACCATGGTAATGTTTGTTATCTTTTCGAAAGGGAATGCAGTATTCAGCGTCGACATCAAAAACTTGTTGAAGAAGCGCCAAGTGCGGTGCTAACGCCTGAGTTAAGAAAACTAATGGGTGAGTCTGCAGTTAATGTTGCTAAAGCTGCAAACTATAGCGGAGCAGGAACTGTAGAGTTTCTTCTTGATGAAAAATTAAACTTTTATTTTCTTGAAATGAATACCAGATTGCAGGTAGAACATCCTGTAACTGAATTAATAACCGGACTTGATCTTGTGCGTGAGCAAATTAATGTCGCTAATGATTTACCACTTTCTTTTACGCAGGAATCTCTTGAAATTTATGGTCACGCTATAGAACTCAGAATATGTGCTGAAGATCCTGCTAATAATTTTCTTCCTGATATCGGAACGCTTGAAACTTACCGAACGCCTTCCGGTCCTGGTGTACGTGTTGATGATTGTATGGAAGAAGGGATGACTATCCCGATTTATTATGACAATATGATTGCCAAACTTATTGTTTGGGCTGAAGACAGGACAACTGCAATTGAGAGAATGAAGCGCGCTATTTCAGAATTCCATATCAGTGGCATAATTACAACTCTCGAGTTTGGTGATTTTGTAATGAACCATCCGAAATTTATTGATGGTGATTTTGATACAGCTTTTATAAGTAAATATTTTAATCCTGAACAAGAAATCATATTTGATGCAAATGAAGAAAAAGCAGCGATGTCGGTTGCAACTTGGTTGAGTTCTAATAGCAACAATAATAATCAGGTAAAAAATTCTGAATCAAAAGAAGAAAGCAGTCGTTGGTATTCTGAGCGCAGAAGTTTAAGGTAAATACGTTTTTATCAGCTTGCTTAATTTTCTTGCACCACGAGTGTTAAGGTGGTCATTGTCAAGAAAATCAGCATCTTGAAAATTTCCTGTTTCTGTAAGATCATGTATAAAAACAGCCTTGTATTTATTTGCAAGTGTGTTTAAAATAGTTTCATTCTGATTTATAATATTAGCATTTTCACCCTCGCGATAATAGGGATGAACAGGAATTGTAATCAAATAAGCCTTAATGTTTCTGGCAGCCAGTATTTTCAATAATGAATCAAGGTATTCAGTATTAATTTTAATGTTTTCCTCTTTCATTATGCTGTGGTGAAAAGCGATTCTCTCAGCACCTGAAGTCTTACTGTAATTATAATTTACAGTATCTGTGTGTTGAAACCCATTTGCATCTATTTCAGGAACCAAATCAGTATTAAATCCTTTGAAGGCATATTTAATTGAAAGAGTTGGCGTGTAGAGTGAAACATAACTATGAGTTTTTATCCATGAAATTTTTTTATTTTCTGAAGTGCCCCAGAATTTTTGATAATAATCACCTCTCCATTCTTCTGATGTCTCTGATAATTTAACTTGCAATGAATAATATGAAACAGGAATTATAACGCCTTTAAGTGAAGGCATCTGATCAATATATTTTAATACAAGAGCGGCATCATAATAAAGTGACTGACTGACATTAGCGAGATTGTAGCATTGTGGGCTTATCTCAGCAGGGTCAATTCCTTTTATTGCATGACTGTTTCCTGTAATAATGTAGTCTGTAGTTTTAAATTTTAAGGTGAAATCTCTGTGTTTTTTATTGTAAGAATTGGTAATTTTTGGAAGATTAAATTCGAGATAAAACAATATTAAAGCGAAAGGAATCAGCAGCCATAAAATTTTAATTAATAATTTTATAGCTTGCTTCATAATCAGATTTTTTCAATAAGAATGGTATAGGTTTTTCTTTCCTTATTTGTAAGGTAAGGTTTACGAAGCCAGGGGTTGTGAAGCTTTAATAGTTTGTAATTTGTTTTGTGTGAAAATGCAAATGCAACAAGGTCAGAAATACCTGAATATATTTCAATTGATTCAGTTTCTGTAGGTTTGTAATAGTCAGTGTCATTTAAAAAATAACCGCATTTTTCAGGATTTTCCAAAATGTATTTTAAAGACATGATTCTAAAAAGATATCTGGAGGTTTCCTGATTCAGAAGCAGGTCATAGAAATTGTTTTTTTTCTGTAGCTCAATCTGAGAATGAACACCTCCCATTCCCGAATTATAACTTGCCGCTGCAAGTGCCCAGTTGCCTGCTTTTTGCTTTGCTTCTTTCAGAAATTTGCAAGCAGCTTCTGTAGATTTTTCTACATGATAGCGCTCATCAATTTCATCATTAATTTCTAGTCCGTATTGCTTTGCTGTTTCTTCCAGAAACTGCCAGAATCCAACAGCATCGCTGGGAGAGATAGCATTGCTCAATGAGCTTTCAGCTACGCATAAATATTTAAGGTCATCGGGAACGTTATTCTTTTTGAGGATAGTTTCAATAACAGGAAAATATTTGCCCGACCTTTTCAGGATGATTAAAGTAGAGCCATGTGCAAAAGAATTTGCAATGAGTTCTCTGTCAAATCTTTCTCTGAGATCTGCTTTAGAAAGGTCTGCTTTTTCAGAACAAAATGAAATGTCGTCAGGGACATTCGGAGCGAAAATTTTTTGAAGTGTACTGTCAGAAATTACAACTTTATTTTCTCTTAAGATCGTTACACTTCCCTGCTTGGCATTAATAAAACTAACAATAGAAACAGCGAGTGCCACAGTTGAAATTACCAATGCAGCAATCAGGAATTTATTGATTTTATCTGGCATATTTTCTGCGTCTGATCCAGGCATTTATGATGCCGAAAATTATGATAGCAAGTACAGGAAAAACAGAATTGATAATCTGCCATTTTGTTTTTTCGCTGAACCATTCATCTTCTCCGGCAGCTTCGTTTATTCTTGCTCTGTCAAGTAATCTGAGTGTGATTTCTTTTGTTCTTACTTCAATCAAACCTGATTCATCAAATAAATAATCAAAGCAATTCAGCATGAATTTTTTATTGGCAAATGTTCTTTTAGAAAGTCTGTCAAAACCAAGTGCAATTATTTCACCTGTGCTTTTATTAACGTCGTTTCTTGCAATGTCGCCATCAGCAATCACTATCATACTGTTCTCAACAGATTTTTTAACAGGTAAACCTGCCGTAGAACCTGGTTTATAGGCATAAGAATTAAACTCACCTTCAAATAAAGCACCTACAACCTGATGACCGCTTTTAAAGGATTCAATGTATTTAGGATTGTTGTTTTCTTTAATAATTGCAAGGTCAACCTGTGCAGGAGAAAACTGAAGTTTTGTAAATTCTGAGCTCACCAGAAGTGGTGAAATTTTGAGGTTATTTCTTTTTGCAAGTTTAATGTTACCGGTAAATCTACCAAGAACAATATCAAGATTTTTTACAATAGGGTGTTTGTTTTCTGAATTAAGAAAAACAGGATAATATACCCATGCTTTTTTCTCAATCTGATTGTTTTTCAATTGGTTTGTAATCGGAATGAAATTGCATTTTAAATCCTGTAAAATATTCGAATTTAATGTGGCTCCGTATTTTGAAAGCATAGCCATTGCATTGCCGTTGTTATAATCCGGACAAATCATTTTGTTTTCCGGTTGTCCGATTAAGCTATCCATCTCCGCCATCACAGGCTCAATCATCCAGATAAGCTTGCCTCCACCCATAAAATACTGATCCAGAATATAGGCTTCATCATCTTCAAAAGGTTCTGTTGGTTTGGCAATTACAACTCCATCATAATAAGAAAGTTTTTTTACAGATCTGGTTAAAATCATTCTTGCCAGGTCCATTGTATCAGACAAGCTTTTATCCCAGGCACTATCCAGAAATTGTCTTAAAAAATTAGTGTCGCGCAGGTTCAGATTGAATTTTTCAATTGAATAATTATCAGATAGCGACCTGGTTAAATCGGCCATTTGATTTTCTTCAAGTTCACCGTGACCTCTTAAAATGGCGATTCTTTTTTGCTTGGGTGTAATGCATTTGCGAATGACATTTGCAATTTCATATTCCAGATTTTCAATAGAACTATTGATAGATGCTTCACCTGCATTGCCCAGATCTGTGCTTAAAAAATTAACTGTATATGTTGCGCCACCACCATAAGTAACTTCTGCTCCTGGAATTATAAGGTTGCGTTTTTCAGACTCAAGGTTTTCTTCAATATCATTATATGGTTCAAGTCCTTTATTAAGAAGCTGCTCCATAATTTTATTTTTTTCTTCGTCTGTTTTACCTCCTAATGGATCAACAAATTCATACTGAACTTTATTGTGAGTCAAGTCCCTGAACTCATCCAGCATGTCTATGGTTGCGGTTCTGAGTCTTTTAAATTTAGATGAAAGATCTTTGTTTTCGAGGTATACTTTGAAATAAATAACATCCTGAACTTTGGCAGCAAGGTTGGCAGAAGTTTCAGAGAGAGTGTATCTTTTCTCCTTTGTCAGGTCGAAACGCTTTGGATATTGAGAAGCGATGATATTGACAATAATAATAACAACTACAAGAACAATTATTTCCAGCAGTGCATTTGTTCTTCCCGAACGTTTTGTTTTTTTAGTTGCTTTTACCATTTTCTGCTGCCGAATATAATTTTAGTAAGCCAGATAAAAAGAGAGACCAGGCTGATAAAGTAGATAACGTCACGGGTGTCTATTACGCCTTTACTGATTGATCTGTAATGGTAATTGATGCCGAGCCATTCTACAAAAAAGTTTGTTCCTTTTAGAAATTCGAATGAACTGAGATAATCAAATACAGAATAAAAAAAGAAACAAAGAAACATACTTATTATAAAGGATACAATTTGATTTTCTGTAATTACTGATGAGAAAATTCCAATTGCAACATAAGCAGCACCAAGCATTAACAAACCGAGATAGCTGCCGTTAGTTGCCCCGGTATCAACACTGTTTACCTCGGCACTTAGTTCAATTACAGTGTAATAATAAATAAGAGTTGGGAGTATTGAAAAAACAACAAGTGTTAGTCCGGCGAAATATTTACCTAAAATAATAGATAAGTCTGAAATAGGTCTGGTAGTTAAAGTTTCGAAAGTACCTGTCTTCTTTTCTTCAGAAAAAGATCGCATGGTAATTGCCGAAATCAGGAAAATAAAAATGATAGGAGCTAATTCAAAAAGCGGGTCAATATCTGCATAACCTGCATCCAGAATATTGGTATCTCTGAATATCCACAAAAAAAGACTTGTAGCAATGAGAAAAACAATGATGGTAATATAGGCGATCAGCGAACTTAAAAAGCTTCTGATCTCTTTTTTATAAATGGTCCACATAAAGGCTTATCTGGTTAATGATTTAAATACGTCTTCGAGTGAACTTTCTGAAAGTTTAGACTCTAGAAGTACAAGATTATTGTCAACTGCAAATTTGAAGATACTTTCCTGCAGTCCTTCATTGCCCGCCGAATGAAGATTCCAGCGGTTATCACCGGCTGAAGAAACTTTAGTAATACCCGGAATTTTTCTGAGTTTATCTTCACTCACTGCATTTTTAAACTGCACTGTTATAACCGATTCAGTTTTTAAGCTGTTTCTCAAATTTGCAGTGTTGTCATCGGCCACAATAGTGCCGCGATTTATAATAATGGCTCTGTCGCACATTGCTTCTACTTCCTGCATAATATGCGTAGAAAGTAGTACTGTTTTTTCTTTTCCGATAGTTCTGATCAGGTTTCTGATTTCACCAATCTGGTTTGGGTCTAAACCACTTGTTGGTTCATCCAGAATAAGTACTTTTGGATTGTGAATCATTGCCTGAGCTAGTCCGACACGCTGTCTGTATCCTTTAGAAAGCTGCCCTATTTTTTTTCTTTTTTCAAGAGTCAGCCCTGTTATTTCTATCATTTCCGAAACGCGTTCCTTAACATTTTTCACTTTGTTAATTTCCGCTGCAAAATCAAGATATTCTTTAACATACATATCAAGATACAGAGGATTGTGTTCGGGAAGATAACCAACCAGACTTCTAACTTCGACTGAGTTTTCTTCAACATCTAAACCGCAAACTATGGCAATTCCCGATGTTGGAGGTATAAAACAGGTCAGCATTTTCATGGTAGTAGTTTTCCCCGCACCATTCGGTCCAAGAAACCCGACTACTTGTCCTGCAGGCACTTCAAATGAAATGTCGTTAACAGCTTTTTGCTGTCCGTATGTTTTGGTTAATTGTTGAACTGATATTGACAAAGGCTTTATTTTTTGTTGCGAAGTTAAGCAATTTTTAAATTTATGACCGAACCTCGGATACACGTTTTAAACAGGTTATGACCATGTGTAAAAATAGGCTTAAAATTTTAGGTTTTGAAGAGTGGTTAACTTGCTTTATCTGATAAAAAACCGTTCTTTTGCATTATTAATGGAGCAGTTTATCGTATCAGCCAGAAAGTACCGCCCTTCAGTATTTGAAGATGTGGTAGGGCAGAAGCATATCACCGATACGCTGCTCAATGAAATTAATTCTAACCACCTTGCCCAGGCTTTTTTATTTACTGGTCCGAGAGGTGTTGGTAAAACAACTTGTGCAAGAATACTTGCTAAAGTAATTAATCAGGAAGGTGAAACCGATCCAAATCAGGATTTTTCATTTAATATTTTTGAACTTGATGCAGCGAGTAACAATTCTGTTGAGGATATCAGGTCTTTAAATGAGCAGGTTCGTTTTCCACCTCAGGTTGGAAAATATAAGGTTTATATTATTGACGAGGTGCACATGCTTTCAGCTGCTGCATTTAATGCTTTTCTGAAAACACTTGAAGAGCCGCCAAAATATGCTATTTTTATCCTTGCCACAACTGAAAAGCATAAAGTACTTCCTACAATTCTTTCGCGTTGTCAGATATTTAATTTTAAACGTATCCAGATAAAGGATATGGTTGAGCATCTGAAAACTATTGCTGAAAGAGAAGGGGTATTTGCAGAAGAAGAAGCATTGCACCTGATAGCTGAAAAAGCAGATGGCGGATTGAGAGACTGTCTTTCAATTTTCGACCAGATGGT
>JACMRS010000157.1 GCA_014376345.1 Bacteroidia bacterium
CAACAAGAAATAATATTAAAGAAGATACCAGTAAAATATCGCGATTCCACCTTCTGTAAAACAATGGTGAAAGTATTAGTAACAACAACAATCCTGCGGCAACCAAACCTGATTGCACAGCACATTCAATAAACTGATTGTGTGGATTTTTACGATTATAAACAGATAATCTGCTATTGTTTTTCACATACTGCTTTTGCATTTCTGTGCCTCCATCTCCTATTCCTACTCCTGCAACTGGATGTTGCTTAATGATATCTGATGCAGTAAGCCAGGCATCTACACGCATTGCAAAAGAATGTTCGTTGGCATCTTTCTTCTGTATCACAACTTCCAGATCGCGGTAAGTATTTTCAACTCTGTTGCGCAATGATCCGGATAAAAAATAAGCGGCTACAGGAACAACAATAAATAATCCAATTGCAATAATTCCTATTTTGGTTTTCTTGCTTTTAAATACAAACATCATCATGCCTGTAAATACTGCAGCATACAAAGCAATAAGTCCGGTGCGTGCAGACAAGATATGCATAAATATGAAATTGGAAACAGTCAGAAAAATAAACAAAATTCTGATGACTTTACTTTTATATTTATCCGAAAAAACGCAATAATACAAACCACTAATTACAGCTATTGCAGAAAGCACGGCAAATTCAATATGGTGTATGCCATATCCAAATTCAACAGGAATGGGCTTCGAATGAAGCACCATCATATCGAAAAAAGTTTTATTGGTAAAGTAATTGATACAACTTACGGCAGCAGGCAAATAAATGGCTATGCAAAATATCAGTATTACTAATGCTTTTTGCTTTGAAGATAATTGAATAAAAGAATAATAAGCAAGTGGCAAAGTAAGCAGAGGCAGTTTTAACACAATCTTGCGCAATGCTTCTGCCTGATCTTCAGAATAAAAATAACCAAAGGTACACCAGATATAAAAGGTAATGCTGACTATAAATGGAAATAAACTGACTTTAGGTTTTTTATAAATGAATAAAGAAACCAAACCAACTAAGGACAGGAGAATTACTGCAATACTCATAACACCTTTACTGAGCGTAAGGGAGAAAAAAAGTGCAGTGCAGATTATCAGGACAAAACCCGGCAGATATAATTTTAGCTTTTCAATAACAGCACAAATGTAATATTATTGTGCGTAGTTTATTTTAACCTGAGAATCACTGTCTAGTCCAAGTTTATCGGCTACAGTGCGGCTCATTTTAACAATGTTACCTGAATCAGGCTTGTAATTGGCAACTACACGTGCAAATACAGCCTTATTATTCTCGGTATTTGTTATCATTACAATAGTTCCAACCTTTGCTTTTGGATGAATAATAAAATTGCGCTCCTGGGCAAGTTCACCTTCTGAAGACACTTTAGCTGATCCGGTTTCTGTAATTTCATCACCATCATCAATAACTGACGCTGTAACTGGTTTACTTGTCTGAACCGTAGTTTCACCAACAGGTGTAGCTTCTAAACGTTTTACATTCTTCTGATCTACCACAACATTCACAGCTTCATTTGGCTCTGTAGTAGTTGTATATTTAGTTTCAGTTTTTTCAGGAGTAACAGTAGATGTTTCAACTTCTTTCAACTCAACAACTTCCGGCACAGATATATTACCGGGAAGTGGCACTTTAGTTTCTCCAACAACTAATTTTTGTCCAAGATTTATATTGTCAGATTTTAAGTTATTCATTGATTTAATTTTATCAATGCTGACATTGTATTTTTTTGCAATAAATGAAAGCGTCTGACCTTTCTCAACTTTATGGTATTTTTTTTCTGTTTTGAAACCAGCAGATCCAGAATTAGCCGGTGTAATTACAGGAGTAGTAGTTCCGGAATTCTGAGCAGTTGTTGTGGTTGAAGATGTAGTTGCAGAATTCCATTTAACAGGAATCATTAAAACTGTTCCTGCCTGTATACCTTCTTTAGAACCGGGATTAGCCGCAAAAATATCTTCAGCATTTACACCGTATTTTCTACCTATTCCATAGACACCTTCTCCCTTACTTATTTTATGAAGGACAAACGTCTTGCCGTTTTCTTTTTTAACTCCAATTGAATCTAAAGGGTTTGCAAAAGCGCTTAAGCAAAATGAAAATGAAACTAAGAAGAACAATTTTTTCATGACTGATTTAATTTTAACATTCAAATTTAAGAAAGTCGCATGCAATCAGGTTAATTTAACCAATTACGATTTCCACAATTGACGATTATTATATACAACGCTTTTAGAAGATTAATATTTTCTGCTAATCAAAGAACGCGCAGAATAAAGTACAGCAGCTATTTTAACCAGTTTTATTTCAGAAGAATTGTAAGTAGTTTTTCTGTAGGTGCCATCACTTTCCTTTAACTTCTTTTCAAAAGCTGCAGGAAGAACTGTCACTATATCCGGATTAATTTTACTGTAATCCGTATAACGCCAGTGAGCAACTCCATTTGCAATGCAAACTGCCGGCGTTTTAGTCTGATCTGCTATATGAAGTGCAACAGTATCATTGGTAATCAAAAGTCGTGCTCCTGAGATTAGTTTAATCAATTCCGGTAAAGTTGTATTTCCGGTCATATCTTTTACCGGTACTTTACGTTTCAGGTTTACTTTTAATTCTCTGGCTTGTTGTTTATCCGATTCCGAGCCTGCAATTACTATATCAAAACCTGTTTCATCGGATAATATAGATGCTACAGTAGCGAAATTTTTAGCAGGCCACCTTTTACTTCCTTTCGATGCTCCGGGAAACAAAACTATTGAATCTGTTTGTTTTGCAGATTTGAAATTATTTTCTTTGACAGTAATATTTTCACCTGAAAGCATGCTGATAAATTCAATATTTCGCAATGATTCAAATAATCCTTCATTTTGAGATACAAAAGTGGTGTTAAAACTGTCTGCTCGTAAAGATGTCATTTGCATTGGCATTTTTGTGTAACCAAGACTCCAGCCAATTGATTTAGGTGCACCTGAGGCTTTCGCTATCAGGTCATCGGCAGTAAAATTTCTTACAAAAGAAGTTCCTGCAACTTCTGCAAATCCTTTAGATGCAACAAGGGTATATATTTCAAAACGGTAAGCCTCTGTTTTCCATTTCCCTTTATCAATCCAAATTACCTCATCTGCTGCATTTTTATCAAGAAATTCATAGATAGATTTCCAGGCAAGATTGCCACAAAGTGTCACTTTATAATGTTTATATTTCGCTGTTTTTTTAAGTGCATTTAAAGCATTCCTAAATAATAAATAATCACCGATATCATCAAGTCTTAATAATAATAAGGTATTCTCTACTATTGACTGAGTAGTAAGCAGTTTAATAAAAAATGCATCATGTTTAAATTGTTGTAATGCATTTCTGAGTCGGAAAGGTTCGCGAATGGCAATATTAAGCCTTGAAAATGTATTCAGAAGATTCATTAGAAATTTATTTGCCCCTACCTTGCATCATAATCAAAACAGTATAAATCAGTATTTTCATATCCAGTCCAATTGAAATATTTTCAATGTAAAGAATATCATAATATAGTCTTTCAACCATCTGGTCTACATTTTCTGCATAACCATATTTTACCTGTCCCCAGCTTGTAATGCCGGGACGAACTTTCTGAAGACGTGTATAATGTGGCGCACGCAGAACTATCTGATCAATAAAATGCTGACGCTCAGGTCTTGGACCCACTACAGACATATCTCCTTTAAGAACATTAAAAAACTGTGGAAATTCATCTAATCTGGTCTTTCTTAAAAACTTTCCTATTGAGGTAATTCTTGGATCATTTTCTTTAGATAATTGCGGACCTTCTGTTTCAGCGTCTACCTTCATACTTCTGAATTTTATTATTCTGAATGGTTTACCAAGCATTCCGATTCTTTCCTGAGTATAAAAAACAGGGCCCTTGCCTGAAAGTTTAACAGCCAATGCAATCATTAAAAGAAACGGAGAAAGAACTAAAAGAATAAATATGGAAAACATAATATCAAAAATCCTTTTGAAATTTTTCTGCCATTCAGGCATTACTTCAAAATCTACCTCAATTAGTACAGCTCCCAAAATATTATTCATTTTAACCATTCTGGTGAAAATGCTGTATAAGTCGGGAATTATTTTAAGAAATACTTTTTCATTTTCA
>JACMRS010000158.1 GCA_014376345.1 Bacteroidia bacterium
AAACCTGACTACATAATTTTCGGGGTCTTTTGTGGGGAATGTGACGGAGAATGTGCGACGATGTACAAACTTGATGTGCCCAATAATACATTAGTTGCTGACCATACTGATAGTTACTGGGAATATAAGAATGGAACACCAATGAAATTTGAAACAACCATTCAGGGCAAAAGTGCTACATTATTAGCACGGCAAGTCCTTGATAGCATTCCGAGTTTTATAATGGATTCTACAGAAACAACACAGAGGTTTGGATGTCCGGATTGCAAAGACGGTTGCGGTATGTTTTTAGAAGTTAAAAAAGATAATAAAGTAAGGCAATTTTATATCGATTATCAAACTGGAAAGCTGACTGGCGAGATAAAAATATTTGCAGACCATTTAAAAAAAATAATTTCTCAAATGTAAAGCCTACTTCACAAAAAAATCCCTGCCAATATCCATTAGCAGGGATTTTTATTTTTACTGACCACTGTCTACTGACCACTGTCTACTGACCACTGTCTACTGACAACTTACCACTTTTTTATTTCTTATTCTTCGACTTCACGTAACTCTTTTTCTTTTTCGTAGTCTTCTTTTTAGCGCCATTCAAACGTTTGGCCGCACGTTTATCTGCCTGTTTACGAGTAATCTTGTTCTTCTTTTCTTTCTCCTTGTGCTCCTTAGCCATTTTCTTCTGGTATGCCATAGCTTCAGGAGTCATCTGATTTTTTGTGCCTTCAGCACTTTCAGCATCCAGATCGGCTTGCGTCTGACCTTTTCGAGCTTTGTCTTTTTTTACTTTAGCGGGTTTTTCGGTAGATGCCGGAGCATCGCCGTCCGTTTGTGCATAAGAGTATTGTTGTGATGCTACTAAGCACCCCAGACTCAGGAGTATAATAAATGCAAGTTTTCTCATAGTATTTCACCCACAATATGCTAAAAAAGTAGTGGGAAAAAAAATCTTAAATTGCTTCTCTATTCACTCAGGAATAAAGAATTTTGTTGAAATGAAAATCTGTTCGCGCATTGCTGTTATTTTTCTCTTGTTCATAGGTTTCCTTTCTGAAGCACATGCACAAGGAAATTCCTTGTTGTGGGAAATTTCTCGTAATGGATTAACAGATACGTCATATCTGTATGGTACCATTCATATCCGCGACAAGCGGGTTTTTGATTTGGGCGATTCAACCTACTATGCGATCAATCGAAGCAAAGCATTATTTGGTGAATTAGACCTTCAAAACAAAGCTGCTATGAAAGAACATGCGTCTGAATTATTGATGCCCACAGGAACTACATTAGAATCGCTTATTTCAGCACCAGATTATTTATTGGTTAAAAAATATTGCAAAAAGCATATTGGCGTATATGCGTTGTTGATGAATAAGATTAAGCCGATTTATCTATCGGCAGTTATTTCGGAAAATTTGTTACAGAAAGAAGAAAAGAAACCCTTAGATCTGTATCTCCAGGATTATGCATCGAAACAAGGAAAAGCTATTGGAGGCATTGAAACATTTGAAGAGCAACTTGCGGTCATCAATATACTCAGTATACAGGAGCAAGCCGATATGCTGGTAGAGCAGATTAAGAATATTGATGAGGAAAAAAAAATCATGGAATACATGCTTCAACTCTATCTGTCAGAATCGTTGGATAGTTTAGAAATTCTGGTTCAGGAAGATACACTTTCACAGGAATTTAATGAAGCATTGTTGAATGCGCGCAATAACACAATGGTAAAGCGCATGGAAACACAGATGAAAAAACAATCCACGTTTTTTGCAGTAGGCGCCGCACACTTGCCCGGACAAAAGGGTTTGGTGCTGCTGTTGCGCAAAGAAGGATATACCGTACGACCAGTTAAAAGAAAATAAATAAGATGAGCAAAGTTGAAATTTCGGATGTGCACGTTAAAGCCATCGCAAAAGAATTAAGTGTTACTACTGCTCAGGTAGTATCAACAATTGAATTGTTGGATGAAGGTGCTACAGTGCCTTTCATATCACGTTATCGCAAAGAGATTACGGGTAGTATGGATGAGGTGCAGGTTGCAGTTATCCGCGATCGCTTTGAACAACTGCGCGAACTGGATAAACGTCGTGATAGTATTTTAAAGATTATTCAGGAGCAAGGTAAACTTACACCTGAATTAGAAAAGAAAATTAACGCTGCGCTAACCATGACGGAGTTGGAAGATTTATACCTTCCATACAAACAAAAAAGAAAAACACGCGCAAGCATTGCAAAAGAAAAAGGTCTGGAGCCATTGGCTCTACTTATTTTGGAGCAAAGTATTTCAGATGTAGATGGCGAAGCAAGTAAATTTATCGATACCGAAAAAGGTGTTGCTACCTTCGAAGAAGCCTTGTCTGGCGCAAGAGATATCATTGCTGAATTGATCAACGAAGATCAGGTGGCACGTGCATCGGTACGTAAATTATTTAACGAAAAAGGAACCATTAAATCAAAAGTATTTCCGGGTAAAGAAAACGAAGGACAAAAATACAGAGATTATTTTGAATGGGAAGAACCAATCGGAAAAACACCATCTCATCGTTTGCTTGCGATGCGCAGAGGCGAGAAAGAAGGTTTCTTAATGCTTGACATTGCACCTCTTGAAGAAGATGGTGTTGAACTATTGGAAAGCCAGTTTGTACAAGGCAGAGGTGCTTGTGCAGACCAGGTAAAACAAGCTTCTAAAGATGCTTATAAACGTTTATTAAAACCATCGATGGAAACTGAAGTGCGCATGGGGACAAAGAACAAAGCAGATGAAGAAGCGATCCGTGTATTCTCTGACAACCTAAAACAGTTGCTGCTTTCTTCTCCGCTTGGACAGAAAAATGTATTGGCGCTAGATCCCGGTTTTCGCTCAGGTTGTAAATTGGTGTGTCTGGATCGACAAGGAAAATTATTAGAAGAAACTGTTGTGTATCCGCACGAACCACAACGTCAAACGCAGAAATCGGGAGCAGTAATTATGGCTTTGTGTCAGAAGCATGCAATCGAAGCCATCTCTATCGGTAACGGTACGGCTGGTCGCGAGACTGAAGCATTTGTTAAGACTTTAGGTTTGCCAGCAGAAATATTGATTGTAATGGTGAACGAAAGCGGTGCTTCTGTGTACTCCGCTTCGGATGTGGCGCGCGAGGAGTTTCCTGAATACGATGTAACAGTTAGAGGTGCAGTTTCAATCGGTCGTCGTCTGATGGATCCATTGGCAGAGCTTGTTAAGATTGATCCGAAAGCAATTGGTGTTGGACAATATCAGCACGATGTAGATCAGACTGCCTTAAAGAAAAGTCTGGATGAAGTAGTGATCAGTTCAGTAAATTTAGTTGGTGTGGAAGTAAACACCGCAAGCAAGCAGCTGTTGACGTACGTTTCCGGACTTGGTCCGCAGCTAGCGCAGAACATTATTGAATACAGAAATACAAACGGTCCGTTTAAATCTCGCGCGGATATTAAGAAAGTTGCGCGTATGGGCGACAAAGCATTCGAACAGTCTGCAGGATTCTTACGAGTGCGCGATGGTGCAAATCCATTAGACATGTCTGCGGTGCATCCAGAAAGTTATCCGGTAGTAGAACGTATGGCAAAAGACTTAGGCGCTTCGGTAACGGATATCATGAAGAGCAAAGAACTGCGTCAGAAAATTGTATTGAAAAATTACGTAAGTGAAACAGTAGGTTTACCAACGTTGCAAGATATCTTCGAGGAATTGGATAAACCAGGTCGCGATCCACGTCAGACGTTTGAGTTATTTGAATTTGCTGAAGGCGTAAAAGAAATGAAAGATCTTCGTCCGGGTATGAAATTGCCGGGCATCATCACCAACGTAACCAAGTTTGGTGTATTTGTAGACATTGGTGTACACCAAGATGGATTGATCCACATCAGCCATTTAAGCGACCGCTTCATTTCAGACCCTTCAGAGGTAGTTAAGGTGCAGCAGAAGGTTCAAGTAACCGTACTAGAAGTAGACGAAGCACGCAAGCGCATAAGCCTATCAATGAAAGGTGATGCGGGTGCGGTGATCAAACCCAAAGGAGCAGGAGGTGCTGCCGGTGCAAAAAAAGAAAAGGAAGTAGAAGGCGACATGCAATCGAAGTTGAATATGTTGATGTCAAAGTTTAAAAACTAGTCTGAATTTGGATTTACAGGATTTAAGGATTAAACAGGATTACGCTCTGCTGTTCCGAGACGTCACTATCCTTAGAGTTAGCGAAGCGCTCTAAAGATATACCAATGAAATAGGGTCTCTGACTCGTTCTTTGCTTCTTGGGATGCCCCAAGTTGAACTATTTCAGGCTTACACTTTGTGGATGCTACGTGAATAATAAGCCTGTAGGGCTTACATATACTTGCTTGAGGAATCGCCCGAAAAAGCAAAGAATCATAAGATTATTAGAGAACCCCTCCAACTACTTTTTTTATAGTCGGAGGGGTTTTGTTGTTTTTTATTCTATTTTGTTTTAAGTACAGGTTTGGGTGTTGTGGCTATGGATTTATTGATAAGCTGACACGGATTATACACGGAATGTAGGCGGATTATAGGCGGAATGTACATGGGATATCTATGGAAAAGAGGTGGGACAAAGGTGGCTTAACTATGGGATAAACAGCGTGTGTATCAGAATCATCTCACTATCCTTACCGAGGCGGATAGCGAAGCGCTCAAAGAATATACAAATAAATAGAGTTTCTGACTCGTTCTTTGTTTCTTGGGGCGATGCCCCAAGTTGAAATATGTCAGGCTTACAGCCTGATGATTCTACGTGCGTAATAAGCCTTAATGGCTGATAGATACTGTTTTAAATTTTTTTCATACAGCAATAGTTCGCTGTGGTTGTGTCTTTTTGACCAACCACTTACTGTTCTAAGATGTTAGATTTCGTTAATTTGAGATTCGCGGGTGGTTGGCTGAAAAAGTACACGGCGAGAGTCGAAATTCATAACTCATAATTCATAATTTATAATTAAATTGTGGCTCTAATACACAAACAATGAATATTGATTTTCAAAAAGGCAACGGTTTAGTACCCGTAATCATACAAGACGCAACAACCAGAAAGGTGTTGATGTTGGGGTATATGAACGAAGAAGCCTACACAAAGACTAAAGCAGGAGGTAAAGTAACGTTCTTTAGCAGAACGAAGAACCGCTTATGGACAAAAGGTGAAACGACAGGTAATTTTTTGAATGTGGTTGACATTAAACTCGATTGCGATCAGGATACCTTATTGATAAAAGTTACGCCGGATGGTCCGACGTGCCACACAGGTACCGATACATGTTGGGCAGAAGAAAACAACGGCAGAACGTTCTTCATTGAAAAGTTAGCAAGCGTTATCAAAGACCGCAAAAATAATCCAACAGATGTTTCTTATACAGCATCGTTGTTTAAGAAAGGAATCAACAAGATTGCGCAGAAAGTAGGCGAGGAAGCAGTTGAAATAGTGATTGAAGCAAAAGACAACAACGACGATCTATTCAAAGGCGAAGCAGCCGATTTATTGTATCATTATTTGATCTTATTGGAAGCGAAAAATATTCCTTTGGATGACGTGATAAAAGTGTTGGAGTCAAGACAGAAGTGATTTTAAAATTATAAATCCAAATACAATTCATAACCGCAAAATAAATTATTAAAGGCTTCTCAGATAAACGGGAAGCCTTTACTTTCACTTTATTTTGAAACGGATGGAGTTCTTTATTTTTCTATTGAAATATTATGCATTTTCTAGTTCAGACAAAAGCGCATAAAATGCATCAAATATTTTCCTGAATTCTGCAGGTTCTTTTAATACCTGGTTGGAATGTAGTTCCAGGAAAGCTTGCTTCGTGGGGGTTCCATTAGAATGATGCATATGAATGCCGCAATCGAAACTAGTTAATAGCGTAAAAGCTTCTCTGATCCCTTGATCTGCAAATAGCGCGCGTACCTTTTGTTCTTCATTCGTTTTTATAATCAGATGTTTGTCTAAATCTTCATAACCGACTTCAACATCCATCATTCCAAAAAACTTTCCGATTACATCCACAAAATTTTTGTCGTGTATCGCAAATCTGAATGGACTACTTTTATGGATGGGTGCTTTGAACTGCATAAACTCCGAACCTCCTTCAAAACCCCCACCTAGGTCAATATCCATATAAAAAGAAACTTCTTTACCGTTCAGTTTTAACACAGCATTATAATTCAAAATATCTGTAAAAAGATCGGCTTGTAGTTGCGACCATATTTCCTGTTCCGTACTTCCTGAAATCACCTTACTTTCTTCCATAGCTTTATTTGATCAATAGATTAATTGTTGAAAATATTTTTTAAATTTAGAGTTGTATGCAAAATTATTTTTTTGAATCAGTTATTTTTATTTTATCCTGAAATACATACTTTCAATTGACATGCACGCATACTCACTCACATAAAATTCTTTGTAAGAACGATGAAGACATTTTACCACTTATATAATTTAGGTACAATTCCATCTATAAACAATTTTCTAATGATAATTTTCCCATACTTGATCTGTTTCACTCACTGCTGTTGGCGTAATGTACTGTCATCAAACCAATGCTGAACGCGTTGTTGTGACTTTTCTGGCCAACAGCCCATTGCAATATGGTGTTGAATTTTCGCTCGGTTTTCAGTTTGAATACTTACTGAGTGATGCGTAATTTTTTGATGCTATGAAAAAAATTATGTGTTACTCCGAATTTTATACTGCTATAATAGGCAGTAGAATAGCAACCTTGGTATGTTACCTGAAGAATTTATATATATTCTAGTGTACGATAGTAGAAGATAAGTTTAGTGATAATTTATAATTTACTATAAAGGATAGAGTATGGCTGTTGGCCATAAAAGGCACAACAGCATGTTGATTCCTGAATAGGTGAAAGCGACGAACGCTAATTAATAGTGAAAAATATAAAGCGCTTTTTTAGTAATAAATTTTTAGCAGGTATTAAATTTAATTCCATAAACGAAGAACGCAGACAATGTTTCGCAGAAAGCTCAACATATGCATTGGCAAAACATTTAAAATAATACATGGATGAGGATGGATTAATTCCGGTAGTCTTTGAAAGTAATATCGAAAATCCATTTGAAGTAGTAGATACCTATGGAAGAATTGTTGGTAATATTTATGTTAGATAACAAGAGGATATTAATGTTTTGTTGGTGGCAAATGGATGGGCGCTCCCGGCTTTTTACAGCTCAATGGATATAGAAAAGATACAGGTTTTTTTATATGTCTGGGCTAAGGGTAAAAAGAAAACAAATCGTCTTGGTACGTTTACTTCAAAAGATGTAAATGAATTCGATTGGAAAATGTTCTATAGAAAATATTCTGCCGACATTACGTTTAAACCAGGTGAGGATAATGGAACGGTTTTAATGTCTAACATATTTTGAAAACAAACCGCATGGATGATATTTAAAAAGGTTGTTGTAATTGAAAAATGAAACACGTTTTTAAGCCTATATTAAAAAAACCAAATCAATTGATTCTGTTGCAAGATTTACTTTCTTAAGAACTTTATTTAGCGACTGTACATGCACTACATGATTTTATATTAGCAGACAATTTTATTACAAAAAAACCGGAAGAGTTAATTTTAAAGAAAATCCATGCACACTTGTAAGTTCAAAGGGAGTTAAGATTGAAACGTGTTAGAAGCTCAAATGAAAAAGTTAAAGGTACGATTGACTTAAACACAGCACTTAAAATCTTACACGTGAAGTTAAATAAAAAAGTGTTTTGGAGGGAATGCAAATAACTTTTTTTACACAATCGTCCGACCACTTTTTTGTCGTTCGACGACATATTTGAGGACCTGTGAAAATTCCATTTCATGGTTATGCTTGGGTAATCAAGACGTATCACCGCCCTCTTATTGTTGGAAGTAGTAAAGTTAATTTAAGTAATGTTATTCGTGATTTTAAAAGTTTACGGCCAAGGAAATAATTTCGTCTAAAGAAAATAATGAATGAGAGGGTGGAAAAGATTAGTTCCTTTGGTTAATGATAAAATAGAAGCATATTAGGTTTTGGGAATAAGTATCACCCATAAAAAATTCTTACCAAAGAATTTTTTAATACGAAGATAGATTAGATACATTTAAATCCTATTCGTGCGGGCTTTGTGGAAAAGGAAGATGAATATATTTAGAGCAGTTGTGCTAATAGCTATGGCTAAGAAAAGGGGCATTAGATTTTGAGGGTTATTTATGAGAATAAATAAAGGATTACAAATCCTAATTATTTGGCTTCCGAGTTGCAAATCCAGAAGTGCGGTTTTGATGCTCCTGTATTAGTTGTACACATGTGTGAATCATGTATTTTTTTTTGGAAAATGTGTAACACTTACACCATTATTTTTTGCAATTTATATGCTATTGTAAAATGATACAATAGAATATGATTCTAATTAATAAAGAAAAAAAATGAAAAAGTATTTTATCCTGTTTAGTGTATTGGCCCTTGTTGGCTGCAACGATTCAAAAAAAGCAGAAGAGCGAGGTCGTGAGGCCGCAAATCGTGAGAACGAGATTCGACAAAAAACAATAGATTCGATGGCTGAGGTTAATGCGGATCAACATCATTCAGGTTCTGGAAGTAATTCTTCCCATTCAACAACTCACAACAGTAGTACAAGCAATGATAATAACAGTGGTACAACCAATGGTACGAACAGCACTGTACCAGCTAAGAAAAAAGGAATGAGTAATACAACAAAAGGAGCCTTGATTGGAACCGGTGTTGGCATTGTAGGTGGAGCAGCTACAGGTGCTGCGGTAAGTGATGATAAAGTAAAAGGAGCTGTGATTGGCGGCGTAGTTGGAGGTGCAGTTGGTTCAGGTGTTGGTTATGGCATAGGTGCAAGTAAAGACAGTAAAGCTAAGTGAGACACTGTTCAATAAGTCTTTCTACACAACGTAAGAATTCCTTTTTGCAACTGAATTAAAATTTTACGTGTTCCGTTGTGTCAAAAACGCAAGCCGCATGTATTACTAAAGAAAGTTGTTCCGTAATATAGTGGTGCTCAAATCTTGTATTCCGAATTAACGCAGCCTTCTGTGTTTGTCTTTCCGCAGAGGAGATACAAATACAAAAGGCTGCTTGATGTTAAACTGTTTTCCGCCGATGTTGGGTGTGTCACGAAAGAAAGGAATAGATGATTTTTTTCAATGTAATCTACGAAACGGTTGTAGGTCTACCTCATAGGCTTTGCAGAAAGCGTTTGTAAATCGGCTGAAGGTGCTGTATTCAAAAGATATGGTATTAAACGTTCAGTTAAAAGGGCATGTAAAACATGTTCAGATGCGTGTAAAGGAGTTGAACGTTAGTAGACTGTAAGAAGACGTGTCGAAACGGCTTCTTGTTGTTAAAAGTATTGATCCCCAACTGTTGTTACGATTACTATAGCTGAAATCTGCCTACTTGCTATACAACAACCGGCATTAAGGCAGCAAAGCCTGCCCCGCCTTAGCGGACGACTATACACAGACTTTTATACGAAACCTGAGAGGCTTCGCTATTGATGTGTAGAAAGCTTTACGGAAAGTGTTTAGATACACGACTAACGAAATGAATGTTTGAAGGTTCATACTTGTAACTCAATTCTACGTTAGTCCTACTTTGTCAAGTTAGATTTTTAACGTAATAACTGTCTAAATTGCCGTTGTGTCATTTCGACAAACCACCCAATAGCTGGTGGTTGGTCGAAATGACACAACCTTTAGCGAACTGTGGAAGAAAAAGAAAACACAAAAGTTTA
>JACMRS010000159.1 GCA_014376345.1 Bacteroidia bacterium
GCAAATGACCTGATACCGGGTGGTGCAGGTGTTCGTGCACAAGCATGTGATAAAGATGGTGGTTTAATTGATGATTTTTACATCGAAGAAACAAAAGGAATTATTCATGTATTGAATGCTCCCAGCCCTGCAGCAACATCATCACTCGCCATAGGCAAGCACATTGCAGAACTTGCTATAAAGCAGCTTGAAGTGAAAAATTAAAAATTAATTCAGGCTTATTTAAGCTTGAATGCTTTTCTTATTTTATCAACGAAATCAAGTTTTTCCCAGGAAAATAATTCTACTTTTACTTTTTTTGTTTTACCGTAAGGATCTTTAAATTCTTTTGTAACTACTTCATTAGTGCGCCCCATGTGACCATAAGCAGCGGTTTCGCTGTATATCGGAGTACGCAGTTTGAAACGTTGTTCAATAAAGTATGGACGCATATCAAACAGACTTTTTACAATCTCTCCTATCTGACCGTCATTCATTTTAACAGTAGCAGTTCCATAAGTGTTTACGTTAATACTGGTTGGCTCAGCCACACCGATTGCGTAACTTACCTGCACAAGTACCTCAGTACACAAACCTGCAGCTACCAGGTTTTTAGCGATATGCCTTGTAGCATAAGCTGCACTTCTGTCAACTTTACTTGGATCTTTTCCGCTGAAAGCACCACCACCATGAGCACCTTTTCCACCGTAAGTATCAACAATAATTTTACGACCTGTTAAACCTGTATCTCCATGTGGGCCACCAATAACAAATTTACCAGTTGGATTAATGTGATAAGTGATTTTATTGTTAAACAGTTTGCTGTATTTAGGATATTTAGCTTTTACACGTGGAATTAAAATATCAATAATATCTTTTTTGATTTTCGCCAGCATCTTAGGCTCTACATCAAAATCATCATGCTGAGTTGATACAACTATTGTATCAATTCTGACAGGTTCGTTTTTATCGTTATATTCAAGAGTTACCTGACTTTTAGCATCCGGACGAAGATATTTAACAGCTTTATTTTCTCTTCTTAATGCAGCAAGTTCAATCAAAATTTTATGTGAAAGATCTAATGCAAGAGGCATATAGTTATCAGTTTCATTGGTTGCATAACCAAACATCATTCCCTGATCACCGGCACCTTGTTCTTCTTTCTTTTTCTTATCAACTCCCTGATTAATGTCAGCGCTTTGCTCATGTATAGCAGATAGTATTCCACAGCTATTAGCCTCAAACATGTATTCGCTTTTTGTGTAACCGATTTTACGGATAACACCACGTGCAATTTCCTGAACATCAAGATAAGCCTTTGACTTTACTTCACCGGCTAGTATAACCTGACCAGTAGTTACAAGAGTTTCACAGGCAACTTTTGATTCCGGGTCAAACGCTAAAAAATGATCAATAAGAGCGTCTGAAATCTGATCGGCAACTTTATCGGGATGGCCTTCAGAAACTGATTCGGAAGTAAATAAATATGGCATATTTTTTAAATTTGGTGCAAATTTAATATTTAATTCGCACGAAACAGCAGAAAACAGCCATGAATTTCAAATAAACCAGATTTCTTACAGTCCTTTTTCTTTAAGTTTTGCTTCAAACTCAGTGTTTGAAACCGCACTTGATATAGCCATTTCTCCACCCGGAAGTGTTTTTATATGTTTTAAAGATTCGACAGCTGGAGCAGCTAATCTGCCATTGTTACTCACTGCCGCTTCTGCCATATTCAGAATTATTTTATTATCATAAACATTCAAAGCTTTAAGAGCATTCATAGCATTAATCCTCGTTCTGAACTCATAGATAGGTGCGCTGTAAGTAGTAAGCTCTGCAATATATTTATCCTTGTTTGAAATGTCTATTCCTGAAGAATACTGAAGCCATTTACAGCGAATTGATTTACCCATACCAACCTCAAGTGAAGTTTGTTCAAGTATGTCAATTTTTGTAATCGTGCTGACGAATTTATTTTCCATTATTTTAACAAGCGCATTTTCTACTACAGAATAAGCACTGTCTTTAATAAACACTAAATAAGCAGCTAAATGCTTATCTGCAATAGTATCTGCCAAAATCAGTGCATTTTTTACTTCAGTCTCTTTTTCACCTGCAAATAATTTCCAGATTCCTGTTAAGTTATCGGTAGTAAGAGTTGTTGAAGTGCTGTTGTAAGTTGGTAAAGTATTGGCTAGCTGTTTTGCAATCTCAGCTCTTATTCCTTTAAATGTTTCAGCAGAAAAACGGGTTTTGAGGAAGTCTTCTTTTTTATCAATTGAAATTTTTCCCATTGCCACCACTGCATCATATCTGTCAATCATGTTTTTAGCTCCCGAAGCTTGTGACATCAACTCTTCCAAAGATTTATCAAAGGTCATTTTTTTCATAACCTCAGAATTTTCATCAAATAAAGCAAACGAAATTTCTTTATTACCCGGATTTGGAATTGAAATCACCTGCATTTGTGAATCAACAACCCATTTCTTTTCGCGTGAAACTGAACCGTCTTTATAATAAACCGCAAAGTCTACCGGCATTTTGAAATACCGTACATTTCCGTCTGTTTTATGAATTTGCTCTACCGTAAATTCAGTGTTTCCAGAACCTTTTTTATAGCTTATTTTATAATGTGGTTCGCCACCTCTGTGAATCCACTGATCGAAAAACCAATCGTAGTTTAATCCCAGTTTATCTTTAATAGCCTTTTGAAAATCCCAGGCTTCTACATTTGCAAATGCATTTTTAGCAAGATAATATTTGATAAATCTTTTGAACTGCTCATCACCCAGATTATATCGCAACATACCAAGAACTGCAGATCCTTTAGGATAAAGTCTTTTTACACCACCCTGAGTATGCCTGATCGGAAAATTGTCTTTTTCACCTTGCAGTAATGCCTGATTTACCTCATCCCTGAAATTCCATTTCATTGCATCCGGTCCGTCTAACATACCGAAAAACAATTTTGGATAAAATGTCGCAAAACTTTCCTGCATCCACACATCATTATCACTTCTCGCTGTAATTAAGTCGCCAAACCACTGATGAGTAAGTTCATGACAATTTACACCCATATAATTTCTGTCTTTAAAACCACGTGCATCTGTTGTGAAAAAATCACCAAAAACAGTGGCTGATGTATTTTCCATGGCACCATAAAGAAAATTCTGAACCATGATCTGACTGTATTCTCCCCATGCATAAGGCGTTCCGGTTTCATCTTCCAGAAACTCAATCATTTTTTCAGTTTTATAACTTGTGATATCTCTTCTGTCAGGAAATTCAGGATAATACCAGAAATTAACACCTGTTCCTCTAGAAGTTTTTGTACTTTTAATTCCGTAATTACCAATTCCAAGCATCAATAAATAACCTGCATGTGGTTTTTCCATTTTATAATTCCAAGTGGTAGTGCCGTCTGCATTTTTCTTTTCCAGAACCTTTTTACCATTACTTAAAACCTTGTATCTACTGTCGATGGTAACAACGGTTTCTGTAATCAGCTTATCATTCATATTGTCATACATCGGTATCCAGTTTCGGTTGTCAATCCCTTGCCCTTGGGTCCAGATTTGTTTTCTGATATAATTAATATCAGGCGATGATGGATTGACCGGTTGGTTCCAGCCAATAAAATAAATACCATGTTCGGGTTTTGCTTCATAAACAAAGACAACTACATGCGTTTCATCCCAGGTAAGTGTTTTATCAAAATATAAAATCACACCGGTAGTTGAAGTTTTAAATTTAACTGGTTGCCCGTCAAGTGTCGCTGTGTTAATTGTTATACCCGGACCGTCAAAAAACAAAGTGTCTACCTTTTTTTGAATGGGCGTAAATGTATGAGTAACTGTTCCTTTAACAATTCCTTTTTCGGGAACAAATGAAACATCTACTTTCATTGAAATCATGTCGACACTATGCTCTCTTTCGGCAGCTGAAGGGTCTGAAAGATAATGAATATGCTCTGTCTGAAGCTTATTCTGTTCAAAAAGACTTTGAGCTCCAAGTGAATGGGAAACTAAAAAACAACCGGCAATTATAAATCCTCTCATATTATAAAAATAAAATGCAAACGTAACTTAAATGAATCTTAAAACTAAATAATTCGACAACAATGAAAGATTACTCTTCGTAAACAACTTTCATTAGGGTTTCACCAACAGCTTTTAATGTCTGCTTATCTATAGCATTCATATTGTCATCATGGGTGTGCCAGTATTTACCGAAACGGTTAGTATGCTGGTCGTAATGAATGATATCAATTACAGGAATTCCTGTATATTTATTTACATAAAAATGGTCATCAGTAATCGGTCCGTGAAAATAATTAGTAAAATAATTGCTGTAGCCTTTATCAGCGGCAGCATTCCAGACTTTATCAATTACAGATCTGAACTGTTCGCTAAACTGTTCATGTCCAAAAGTAGCTCCCGGAGCACCAACCATATCGAGCAAAATACCAAATCTTGCTGTGTAATTCGGAACATGCTGATTTTTTCCCCAATACTGTGATCCCAGGCAATAGCTGTCTTCCATTTCTCCTCCACCCCAATCTTCACTGTCAAAGAAAATAAGGTCTACTCCAATACCTGGTTTCTGAGTTTTAAATAATCTTGCCATTTCCATAAGAATGGCAGTGCCACTGCCACCATCATTGGCCCCTAATATCGGAAGTTTAACATCTTTTGTATCCTGATCGGCAAAAGGTCTGGTATCCCAATGTGTAAATAACAAAACACGATCTTTTGATTGAGGATTAAAAGAAGCAATTATATTTTTTATAGGGATAATTGTGTTATCAAAAGTTTTTGTAGTGCCATACTGAAAATAAACTGTGTCAGAATATTTAAGAAGATAATCTTTCATGAAATTAAAACACTTTAGATGCTGGGCTGTGCCTGGAACCCGCGGTCCAAAGGCGACTTGTTTTGCAACCAGAGAATAAGCACTGTCACTATTAAAATCAGGATAATTAACCTTTAGTTTTACCACTACCGGTACTTCAGGATCTTCCGGATCTTCAGGATTATCTGCTGGGCCATTACATGAAAAAGCTAAAAAAAATGAAAGTATAAAAACAATTTTCTTCATTACAATATCTATTAATTAAAAGTCCACGAAACACCTTCTTTACCGTCTTTTATTTCGAATCCGGCTAGTTTTAGTTTATCTCTTATTTCATCACTCAAAGCGAAGTTTTTATTCTCTTTTGCAGCTGTTCGCATATTCAAAATTACCTGCATCAGATTTTCTAACTTATCATCCTGAGCTTCTTTTTCTTCTTTTAGTCCAAGAATATCAAAAATAAACGATCTCATAAAATGATCAAGCAAGGTTAATGATTCAATTGTTATTGTTGCATTTCCCGATTCAAGTAAGTTAATTGTTTTTACAGCTTCAAATAAAGATGCAATTACAACAGGCGTATTAAAATCATCATTCATTGCATCATAACAATCCTGCTGAATTTTTTTAACATCAACCGTATCAGTTTCAGACGGTTTTATTTTCTTTAATGTTTCTAATGAAATCAAAAGTCTGGAAAGCCCTTTTTCAGCTGCCTGCAGCGCAACGTTGCTAAAATCAAGCGTGCTTCTGTAATGTGCCTGAAGCATAAAAAACTTAACTGTCATTGGGCTATAACCTTTTTCAAGAAGTTTGTGATCGCCCGTAAAAAGTTCATGTGGCAGAAATGAATTACCCAATGATTTTGACATTTTCTGCCCATTGACAGTCA
>JACMRS010000160.1 GCA_014376345.1 Bacteroidia bacterium
ATTAAATCTAAAATTTGGCGAATTACTGGTTTATTGTTATTTTTGGATCGTTTGAATAAGCTCATGGCGGCGATGTTAGTTCTTTGCCAAAATAAGTCTTATTCAAACTTTTTTACAAAAAAAGTTTCGGATAGTTGTGATGTGATTTCTAATGTTTTTCAACGATAATCCAACAATGAAGATATTCTGTTTTGTAAATTTGTAATATTGCAAATAGTGCGATTTATTTTATAAAGAAATTCAGATGAACTTTATTTTTATTTTATCAATCCTGTTAATTTTTATTATAGGCTATCTTTATCTTCCTGAATTTGGTAAAAAGCCTAAAAATGAAAGACTGCTAAGTGTTTTAGCTTCTCCAAATTATAAAAATGGTTCGTTTAAAAATATCAGCTTTACACCTGATTTAACTGAAGGTGTGACCTATCCCGGTGTGATGAAAGAATTTATTTTTACTAAAAAATTAAGGATGAAACCTGAAGCTGTTCTGCCATCTGAATTTACAGATTTGAAAAATGTTGATCCGGAAAGAGATTTTATGGTTTGGATGGGCCACTCATCTTATTTTATTCAGGTGGATTGTAAAAAGATACTTGTTGATCCCGTATTTAGTGGTGCTGCCTCTCCTTTGTCATTTACAACTAAAGCATTTGTAGGCAGTGATGTTTATAAAGTTGAAGACCTGCCTGCGATTGATTATCTGTTTATTTCACACGATCACTGGGACCATATGGATTATAAAACAATAGTTGCATTGAAACTAAAAGTAAAAAAGATTATTTGCGGTCTCGGTGTTGGTCAGCATTTTGAACGTTGGGGATTTGAAATGAAAATAATAATTGAAAAGGATTGGAATGAAAGTTTTGATCTCGACCCGGGTTTTACTGTTAATACTGTTTCTGCAAGACATTTTTCCGGCAGAGGAATTAAAAGAAACCAGTCGCTTTGGATGTCTTATGCTTTAAAAACACCAACCACAAATATTTTCATCGGCGGAGACAGTGGCTATGACAGTCATTTTGCAGAAGCAGGAAATATGTTTGGACCATTTGATATTGCGATACTTGAAAACGGTCAGTATGATAAAAGCTGGAAATACATCCACATGATGCCTGAAGACGTTTTGAAAGCTGCTTCAGAACTAAAAGCAAAAGTATTGCTACCGGTACACTCGTCTAAATTTGCGCTTGCAAACCATGCTTGGGATACCCCTTTGAAAACCATTACCGGTTTGCATCATGATGAATCAATAAAGCTGATTACACCTAAAATAGGTGAGGAGATAAGGTTTAAAGACCTGTCTCAGGAATATCAAAAATGGTGGGAGAGAGTGAATTGAAATTTGGTTAGCCTTTAAGTGCTTTGTTCAGATCTTTTTCAAGTTCCTTATCCAGGTTTTCTGTATACCCTGAATAAGTTTTGACTATTATTCCATTTTTAATTAGGATCAATTTAGGGAAACCTTGAACCCCATATTCATCCAAAAGATTCAACTGCGCCTCAACAATGGGATAATTAATGCTGTAATTTTTAACGAATTTTTCAAGCTTGGGCCAATCAAATTTGTATGGATCCATTCCGATTACATGCACGCCTTTTGCTTTATATTTTTCCTGAATAGTAATAAGGTAAGGAATGTTTTTGCAGCAAGGACCGCAAGTAGTATAAAAGAAATCAAGCAAGACAATTGAATCCTTGTAAGCAGCAAGAGTAAAGCTGTCAGAGCTGTTATTAATCATTGAAATAAACCTAAAAGCAGTATCGCCTGCATTCAGCATTTTAACTGGTTTTTTATTTGCAAGATTAAATGAATCACCATTCGTATGACGCATTAAAGCGCTTTGCATTGAATCTGCAATATGCATTAATTGTTTGGTTTTAATTTTGGGAATTTTATTAATCTCCAGTACTTTGTATTTAGTGTATAGTTCATATTCACCTGATGTTGTCCAGTGTTCGGTTGAAACAGGTAAAAAAGTTTTGGCATCTGCAGTTATTACTATTTTAACGGTATTGTAATTGCCTACTTCTGCTTTAAGAGGTGGAAATAAATTTTCTAAAACTATAAAATTATTGTCAGATGAAATTAATTTAAAATCTTTATAATCAGCTTTAGACCGTTTAAGCATTGTACGATAACAATAATGTTGTTGTTCATTTAAGTAGTATCGTGAACTAACACTTCTTTTAGAGTACATGTTTGTCATGGCATTAAGTTCTGTAATCTGTTTGTCAGTTACCAAAACAAATTCTTCGCCTTCTTTAAAGGTTTTATATTTAAGAGTATGCCATCCGATGTGCATATCCAATATATATTGATATATTACAGATTCAACAACATGAATTCCTGTATCTGGTGAAGTGCTGAATTTAACATATTCCTTATAAATAATATGGTAATCATTATAAGATTTGGTTGCTTCAACAATCTTTTTAACAATGTCATCTCTATCCTGTGCTCTGCTTGTAAATGCTAGAAGGCAAAATGAAGTAAGTATAAGTAAGTGTTTCATAATATTTATAAACAACAATAGCGAAATGGTTTGAGTTTTCCAAATTTTTAAATATTTATAATGCCGGTAACTTCCGGTTTTAAAGGGAGGTTTTATAATAAGCGTTTTGCAAAGTCTTTAAAAACAAAACTATGTTTTTTTCCATAAATGTTTTAATGAATTATGTGGAAGATTTGGTTTGGATATTTAAATTTAACAAAGCCTGGATCAATTCCGGGCTGTTTTGTTTTAGAGGAAGTTAATTTAATTGCTGTAATTTCGTTTTATGATAATCACAAGATCAATCCCATCTTCCGGTGAGCAACTTCCTGTTATTGGAATGGGTACCTGGCAAACTTTTGATGTGTCCGGAAAAGATAATTACGAAAGACTCGAATTGGTTTTAAATGAGTTTTATACTGCCGGTGGCAGACTCATAGACAGTTCGCCAATGTATGGTAAAGCTGAAAAGGTTATTGGTGATATTACCCGTGATATTTTTTCCGGAGATGATTATTTTTATGCCACTAAAGTCTGGACAACAGGTAAAACGGAAGGCATTGCAGAAATGGAAAGATCTCTTGTTAAAATGGGAAGAGAAAATATTAATCTGATGCAGATTCATAATTTGCTTGATTGGAAAACGCATCTTAAAACTTTAAATAAATGGAAAGCTGAAGGCAGGACACGGTATACTGGCATTACACATTATCTCGATTCTTCACACGAAGAGCTTGAGAGAATTATTAAATCTGAGAGAATTGATTTTGTTCAGTTTAATTATTCTATTGAATCACGGAATGCAGAAAAAAGATTATTATCTGTTGCTGCAGATTGCGGCGTTGCAACGATTATTAACAGGCCTTTCGGAGTTGGAGGACTTTTCAAAAAAGCAATAACCAAACCATTGCCGGACTGGGCAGCTGAACTGGAAATTGAAAGTTGGAGTGCTTATTTTTTGAAATACATAATTTCGAATTTATATGTAACCTGTGTGATACCCGCCTCAGGTAATCCGAAGCATGCTGCAGAGAATATGCTTGCCGGCTCAGGATCAATGCCCGATGAGGTTATGAGAAAAAAGATGGTTGATTATCTTAATGGTTTGTGAGAGATTATTTATGTTCAATATGATTTCCAACTTACATAAAAAAAGGATCAGCTAAGTAATTACGAAGAGATTGAAAGTGCAATTGAAACTCATGTTTACCAAAAGCAATCCTAAGATTTTAAACTGATTCCTTCTTTCCTCAGTTCACGTATCTGCAATGCTATTTTGTAAATGTTATTCAATTGATTTAGAACGCCATTTTCATTTTCTGATTTCTCAGTAAATATTTTTTTAAATGTTTTATCAGGAAGTGCTTCACCGGATAAAATTTCAAGTATTTCTTCTATTGTATTTTTGTAATTTTCTAAACCTTTATTTTCAGTAAAATTGATATTATGCGACAATGCTGAAATATGGGATAAAAGCAAGTTGTTCAATACAACCAGACTGTAAAACCCTTCAATTTTATGTTGTCTTCTTACAGGCTCTGAATCCATTCTCTGATAAGCTCCCGACAAATTTGCTGCACTGATATAAGCATGCTTTCTTGCCAGTTTGTAATCTGTAATACTCTTTTTTGAATCTCTGAAATCTGTTACTGTTTTAAAATAATCACCGGAAGCTAGCAATACCTGAGCCGACAAATCATCAATCGATTCTTTCTCCCATTTAGGAGGATAAATGAAAGTTGCAATAAATGCCAGTGCCGATCCAATAGCCGTGTCTAGTAACCTGTCTTTAATTAGTCCGTTAAGTTCACCTGCATATAAAAAATGAAAAGACACAAGTAAAAAAACAGTCATGAACGCTACAAAATAAAAATAGTTTACCCTTATGATGCTGTAAGCACAAACCATTGCCAGTACCATTAATACAGACAATGCTGCTTGCGAATGCACAAAATATAATATTGTCGCACCTGCAACTATTCCGATTGCTGTTCCGGTTAACCTGCTGATATTGCGTTTTTTTGTAAGACCGTAAGCCGGTTTTAATATTACCAGAACAGTAAGCAGTATCCAGTAATCATGGCCGAGTAAGAGGTATTTCATTAACAGATAGCCCGCCATCATCGTTACGCTTACTCTTAAAGAATGCCTGAAAATATTAGAAGCCGGATTTAAATTATTTATGAATTGAGCAGCGCTGAATTCTGTTTTGGAAGTAAAAAGGTCGTAACTTATTTTCTCTGCTTTACTTTTAATGTCTGCATTGCCCGATGTGTAATTCTGAAGAGTTACTAACTTTAAATAAATCAGTTTAATGTGTCCGGCAATATAAAATAATCCTGATTTGAAAGTTTGATCATTTACTTTTTCAATTTCCTGCAGTAAAAATGTCTCATCATATTCTGCGCTTTTAACCTGATAACCGCCCTGCACAGCCATGCCTGTTTCTTCAATAAAACCGGCTAAAAGAAGGATGTTTTTTCTTAAATCTTCAAGAACTTTGCCGTCATCTGAAACTTTAAGTATCGAGTAGGCATGGTCAATAGAATTTATTTTTTCTGAAATATCAAAAACCTCTCTTGTAATTGCTAAAAGCGCTGAGCCTTTGTAGGAAATTTCTTTGGTAATGTACCTTGTTTTAAATAAAACATCCCTCACAATTTCCTGTCTCGAATTTAAATCAACCTGCATTTGCATCAGCAGTCTTTGTGTTTTTATATGCCCTGTAGACA
>JACMRS010000161.1 GCA_014376345.1 Bacteroidia bacterium
TTATCAATTCATATTTAATATAAGTCAGTTTCTTTATAAAATAATGTGTGCCTGCAATATAAATTGTACTTTCAATTGCTGTACTTTTGTTCACACCACCATTACCTGAAACATCAGTATATTTATAATGTTTACCTTCATGAAGAAGGTTTGGCTTTCTCATCCGATAACTCGATGAGCTATAAATATGCAATTTATCAAGCACAACACTTTCCTTTATTTGTATGGCTCCTTCCCCAGGTGTCAATATCTGTAAGTATTTTATTTGCAAACCGCTGGTAAAAATAGCTCAAATAAGTCAGAGGGTCAAGTGTCGTAATATATTGCTCAGTTATATATTAATGGGGTGCTTGATGAGACGGTTTAAGTGAACCTGTAAGAAATTTATCGTATTAAGTTGTTAAAATGATAACTTTGCCGGTATGGCAGGCAGCAACATTTATTTTGCTTCAGATTTTCATCTCGGTATTCCCGATCATGCAAGAAGTCTTGTTCGTGAAAAAAAGATCTGCCGTTGGCTGGATATTATTAAAAATGATGCCGCAGAATTGTATCTGATGGGTGATATTTTTGATTTCTGGTTTGAGTATAAAAGCGTGGTACCCAAGGGCTTTGTAAGGTTGCTTGGTAAACTTGCAGAACTTTCAGATTCCGGCATTAAAATTTACAATTTTAAGGGAAACCACGACATGTGGCAGTTTGGTTATCTTCAACAGGAAATGAATATGATTCTGATTTCTGATGAGCATGTAATTGAACACAACGGCATTAAAATATACCTTCACCATGGCGATGGGTTAGGTCCCGGAGATAATGGTTATAAGTTTCTTAAGAAAATATTTAACAGTGACGCATGTCAATGGCTATTTGGCTTTCTTCACCCCACTATCGGCACGTGGATTGCTCGCAATTCATCTTCAAAAAGCAGACTAAGTAAAGCGGGTACTGAAGAACATTATCTGGGCGATGACAAAGAATTTCTGACTCAGTTTTGTATTGAAGAGTTGAAAGAAAATCATTATGATTACATGATTTTCGGACACAGGCATTTGCCACTTGATATTTTACTTCCAAACGGTTCACATTATATCAATCTGGGTGAATGGGTTTCTCAATTTACTTATGCTGTCTTTGATGGCAAAACTGTGGAGTTGAAGAAGTTTGAGGAGTAGGAAAGTAGTTGAAAAAATTTAGTTATTGTTAATTTCAGAGTGTTAGAATAAAAAGCATATTTTAATTTTTTCAACTTACTTATAATATTTTTTTTACAAAAAAAAAGCGACCCAAAAGCCGCCTCCTTTCAACAACAAAATATATTAATATTCTTTCCTTGTAGAATATCTGTCACGTGCATTAAAGCCAAATGAAAATCCGAATCTTACACCCGTATTATGCGGAATTACATAGGCATTCAATGGAATATTCAGTTTGCCACTTTTAAATGTTTTACCAAAAGCAAAAACGAATCCCGGTGATATATTCAACTCACCTCTGCTGTCAATCCTGCTTTCAAGACTTACTTTATAACCGATATTGGTAGTATCTGAAGCCAGGTGCCATTTATTGGTATTGTCATAAAATCCGGTAGATTTATTTACAAACGAAAGTGTTGGTCCGAATGCAAATTCCCAACCGTTTTTATTGTTTCTCAAACCATTCATTAAAGTAATACTTGGAATAATCAATCCCTGATCTAATCCGGTAACCATTGGCACAAACTCAAACAGTGCCTGGAAATTTCCTTCATTCAGATATTGTTTTTCAAACTGATAACCAAACTGAAACATCATCGGTTGCGCACCAAAACCCCCTTCGGCTCTTTTTGCACCAATTAATGTAGCTGCTTCACCGGTAAAATATGTAAATCCCATCCTCGGTCCGTCAGTTCTAAGCAGCAGTTTATAAGGATTGTTAATGGCATCATCAAAGGCTTCTTTTTTTGTTAATGCAGTTACTAAAGCTGCATCGTTAGCAACACCAAACATTGAATTCATAGTGATGACAATCATTTTTTTAATCTCAACGGGTACATTGATAAATTCGTTAACCTGTACTTTCTCAAAAGTACCTGAAGCGATATCCAGAATCCTGAAAGTCACAATTATTTTGTCACTTAAAACCTCCACACTTCCGGTAAACATCTTTTCAACGTTTAGTTTTCTGCCAAGTTCGGTCATGCAGATTTTGCTGTAGCAGTTGGTAGATTTAATAGAATCTCGTTTAATCAGATATTCCAGATCGTATTTATCAAGCAGGTCAAACTGTTTTGATTTTTCAAGCTCAACTCTCGTTAAAGCTGTAACAGGATTTTCCGTGGTGCTTACAACTGTATTTCTGCAATCTATGTCTATAAATGCCATTCTGCTTTTTCCAGGCTCCCCTGCAAATGCATTTGACTGAGAAAATAAAGTAAGGATAATAATAGCGGCTGTGTTTTTAATTTGATTTTTCATGTTGTTATAATTAATGGTACAAATCAACAACAGAACATAAACCGAAGAAAACGGGATAATAATACGGTTTATAAGATTGACGCATATTTTGCTACTTTGGGTAATAAAGTACTTTTAAGTGTCTAATACTTGCAAAGTGTAAATTTTAATTTTGTGATATTACGGAATTATGCAAATAATAATTTATGTTTGTATTGAAAATGTCTGAATTATTTTACCAGAATAAGTTTGTTGAGATTCTTAAAAGTGTCGTTCCGGCCAA
>JACMRS010000162.1 GCA_014376345.1 Bacteroidia bacterium
GCTCAAAATGACACCAATGACACAAACGACACAAATGGCAATAATCTTAAAACTTAATTGTATCGTGGGAGATTCTTCACTTCATTTCATTCTTGTGGAATACCGCAAATGAAATTACGCTCAAAATGACAAATCTTAAATCTCAAATCAGAAATCTCAAATCCTCAAAATCAGAAATCAAAAAATCAGAAATCAGCAATTCTTCACGAAGGTGGACACACTGCCGTGTGCCCATACAATTAATAAATTGTCAAATAAAAGAGACGCGTTAAAACGCTTCTCTACAAAATCACAAATTCTCAAATCCTCCAAATCAGAAATCAAAAAATCAGAAATCAGCCCCTACATTATCACAAATCACAAAATCCTCCAAATCAGAAATCGAAAAATCAGAAATCAGCAATCATTTCCTATCTTTGTAGCTGACAAGGTCGGGTTAACGTTTGAAAAATTTAACACTTATCAAATAACAGCTGAACCAAAGTAGAAAAACCAGGCTCTGTAGTCCCGGCCCAGCCGGGATGAGCGTCGGCTTAGCCGATTCCGGTAGAAGGTTGCTTTATTGAGGAGGCTAAATCCTACCAATTCGGGATTTTATCAAAACCGGCCTTGTTTTTTAACCCTTTTCATCTCCAATTATCTCTTTTATCAGATTAAATTGCTGATGCTACTACTTAAATTGAAAATTTGTTGTTTAAATATTAAAATCAAGACTTAATATTGCAGCACTAAATTTAAAATCATGGGAAGAGGAGATAAAAAAACCAAAAAAGGAAAACAAACTATGGGTAGCTACGGTGTTAGCCGTCCAAGTCCGTCTAAAGTAAGAAAAGCAGTAGCAGAGGCTGAAAAAGCAGCTCCGAAAAAAGCAGCAGCTCCTAAAAAGGAAAAAGCGGCAGCTTCTGATTCAGCAGCACCAAAGAAAGCAGCAGCTCCTAAAAAAGCAGCAGCTCCTAAAAAAGATAAAGATCAGGGATAAAGCCTTCCGGTTTTCCAGGCTCCGCTTTTCTGCAGATTGTATTGCAATCTGTCATGAAGGCGGCTAGCCCGGCCTTGCCAGAATTCTATCATTTCGGGTTTTACTAAATAACCTCCCCATTCTTTGGGGCGCTCAATTTTATTGTGAGTGTAATATAATCTTAACCTCTCCATTCTTAACTCAAGCTCTTGCCTCGATTCAAGTGGTTTGCTTTGATCTGATATGATTGCTGCAATCTGACTGTCGGTAGGCCTTTTATAAAAATAAGCATCACTTTCTTCCTGAGAAATCTTCTCTGCAATACCTTCTATTCTAACCTGCCTCTGTAATTCTAACCAGCAAAAATTCATCGCTACCCAAGGATTTTTAGAAATTTCATCACCTTTATGACTGTCGTAATTAGTAAAGAAAATAAACCCTTGCTCACTAACAGATTTCAGCAAAACAACTCTTGATGAGGGTTTGCCTTTCTTGTCGGCAGTTGATAATGTAAATGCATTCGGTTCTAAAACTTCACTTTTAACTGCTTCCTTAAACCATTTTTCAAACTGATCAATCGGCGATGCTTGAACTTCATGCTCAGATAATGTCTTTAATTCGTAATTCTTCCTCAGGTTTTCTAATGATAATGCCATCTTAATTTACTCTTAATTTACTCTTTAATTTATACTTTTATTTATTGAGGGCTTACTAAACATACTTTTCAACTTCAATTCTATCACTCCAAAAAATGCTTCCCTGAATATTTTTTTACTCATTTTTGAAGTTCCCAATGTTCTGTCTGTAAATATAATTGGTACTTCTGTCAGCCTCAGTCCAAACTTCCAGGCTTTAAACTTCATTTCTATCTGAAAAGCATATCCTTTGAATTTAATTTTATCAAGATCAAATGTTTCGAGCGCTTTTCTTGTGTAACAAACAAATCCTGCGGTTGCATCGCGAATGCTCATGCCTGTAATAAAACGCACGTAAGCCGAAGCATAATAACTCATGATTACACGACTCATAGGCCAGTTTACAACATTAACTCCTGTAACATATCTCGACCCGATTGCAACATCTGCTTTGTCATCTTTGCATGCATTGTACAATTTCACAAGGTCATCGGGATTGTGGGAAAAGTCTGCGTCCATCTCAAAAATGTAGTCGTATTTTTTTTCAATACACCATCTGAAACCAGCAATATAAGCCGTACCTAAACCGTTTTTACCGGGTCTTTGCAACAGGTGAAGTCTTTCTGAATGCTTAGATTGAAAGCTTTTTACAATATCTGCAGTGCCATCGGGCGAATTGTCATCGACAATAAGAATATGGAATACAGGATCAAGAGAAATAACTTTGAGGATAATCTCCGCAATGTTCTCCTTTTCATTGTAAGTTGGAATAATAACGATTCTGTTGCTCAAGTTTTAATAAATAAGTCCACGAATTTAGCGATTTTTGAAAACTCTTGGACACAATTATGGATAAAGCGGTATTTTTCGACAGGGATGGGGTTTTAAACCGTGAAATAGGCGACTATGTTTGCAAACCTGAAGACTTTGAAATTCTTCCGGATGCGGTTGAAACAATGAAGGATGCAATGGACCTTGGGTACAAGATATTTGTAATTACAAATCAGGGAGGCATTGGTAAACGACTTTACACAAAAGAGATCTTAAAACAAATACATGCCATACTTATTGAAGCCTGCAATAAACAAGGCGTTGTTATTACAGAAATATTTTATTGCCCGCACCATCCTGTAAGAAGCAATTGTATTTGCAGGAAACCAAATTCGCTGATGTTAGAAAAAGCGCTGGCAAAATACAATATCGATCCTGCATTATCCTGGATGATTGGCGATACCGGCAGAGACATGGAAGCTGCAGCGGCAGCAGGAGTGAGAGGGTATCTTATTAATCCCAACTCTTTGAAACATGAATTTCTGAAAATGCTTTAATCGTTTTTTATCGGGTACTTTATTTTCAAAATGATACATTTGCGGAATGAATAAAAAGAAGATCGTTAACGACCCTGTCTACGGGTTTATAACTATCCCCGGTGATTTTCTTTTCGACCTGCTCGAGCACCGTTATTTTCAAAGATTGCGCCGCATCAGACAACTCGGACTGTCAGATTATGTTTATCCGGGAGCGGTTCATACCAGATTTCACCATGCTTTGGGTGCAATGCACCTTACTTGTAAGGCGATTGAGGTTCTGAGGCAAAAAGGAATTGAAATCACAGGTGCTGAAGCTGAAGCAGTTTCTGCTGCCATACTTTTACATGATATTGGTCACGGTCCATTCAGTCATACTCTCGAACACAGCATTTTCAGAGGCGTTCCGCATGAACAGCTTTCTCAGCTTTTTATGGAAAAACTGAATAAGGAATTCAAAGGAAAGCTGGATCTGACACTCAAAATATTTCAGAATAAATACAAGAAAAAATTCCTGCACCAATTGATTTCCAGTCAGCTCGATATGGACCGACTGGATTATTTAAGCAGAGACAGCTTTTTTACCGGTGTTTCTGAAGGTATCGTAGCTTCTGAAAGGATTATTAACATGCTTTATGTTGCCAAAGGTGAACTGGTAATTGAAGAAAAAGGTATTTATTCAATCGAGAAATTTATAATTGCCCGAAGGCTGATGTACTGGCAGGTTTATCTGCATAAAACTGTTATTGCTTCTGAGGTTCTTCTTACAGCTATATTAAAAAGAGCTAAAGAAATTGCCATGTCGGGTGGTGAATTGTTTACAACGCCTGCACTTGGATTTTTCCTTGAAAACGATCTTACTTCAGATAAAATATCCTGGTCTATTCTTGAAACTTTCAGTAAGCTGGATGACAGTGATGTTTGGGCATCGGTGAAGGCCTGGCAAGATCATGAAGACAGAATTCTTTCATTATTGAGCAAAAATCTTATTGACAGGAAATTATCTAAAATGATGCTTTCTGATAAACCTTTCTCAAAAGCACAATTAAAACAATGCAGAGAAAGTACCATTAAAGCGCTTAAGTTAAGTGAAAAGGAAGCTGATTTCTTTGTTCATACAGGTTCTGTAGAAAACAATGCCTATAAAATGGAAGGAATCAGAATCAATGTCATTAAAAAAGATGGCACTGTTGTGGATGTCGCTAAGGCTTCAGATAATTATAACCTTACTGCTCTCGAAAAGACTGTTAAAAAGTACTATATCAGCTACTACAGGTAACTTGATCGGGTATTAGTACATGATTATCAATTGGCATTATTATCTTATCTTTTTTAATGGTACTTTTGCACCCTAAATTTTATTGATCTGTAAATGGGAGTTTTAATAATGATAGGACAGTTAATTCTGTGCCTTGCTATACTGGTTTCTCTTCACGAGATGGGCCACTTTCTTGCTGCGAGAGCATTTGGAATTAAAGTAGAAAAATTTTATTTGTTTTTTGATGCCTGGGGTTTTAAACTTTTCAGCTTTAAAAAAGGCGATACTGAATACGGAATAGGCTGGCTTCCACTTGGTGGCTACGTGAAAATTTCCGGTATGATAGACGAAAGTCTGGATAAGGAACAAATGGGTAAACCACCTGAACCTTGGGAATTCAGAAGCAAACCGGCCTGGCAAAGACTTATTGTAATGCTTGGTGGTGTTACTGTCAATCTGATTCTTGGTATATTTATTTATTCAATGATGCTTTTTCATTATGGTGAAAGTTATTTGCCAATGAAAGCTGTAAATGATAAAGGTGGAATCAATGCACTTGAAATGGGCAGAAGTGCTGGATTTAAAACAGGTGATAAAATAATTGCAGTCAATGATGTTCCGATTATTAATTATTCGGAAATACTGTCAGCTGCGATCATGAAGGACAATTCTACCGTTCAGATTAACAGGAATGGCAAAGATTCTGTGATAAAACTACCTACAGATTTTGCGGATCAGTTTCTTGAAAGACAAAGCTTTATTGAACCAAGAATTTATGTTGAAGTAGATAGTATTGTTCCCGGTATGCCAGCTGAAAAAGCCGGACTTAAGAAACAAGACAGAATAGTTTCAATCGACAGTATTCCTGTGATGTATCACGATGAAATAGGACCTCTTTTAAAAGAAAGAAAGTCAAAAACTTTCCCAATAACTGTTGTAAGAAACAATGCGCCATTAACCATGATGGTGACACTTGACACCAGCGGAAAACTTGGTTTCAATAACAATATTTTAGCTACTTACGAAAAAGATGAAGTTAAATTAACTTATGGATTAGGTGCTGCATTTAGTCGTGGTACTGTTAAGTCATTTACAACTCTTAGCGATCAGGCTAAAGGATTTGGTAAAATATTTAAAGGTAAAATTAAAGCCAAAAACGCTGTATCCGGTCCGATTGGTTTAACTAAAAGATTTGGACCAACCTGGGACTGGCAGAATTTCTGGTTCTGGACTTGTATCTTGTCTTTGGTACTTGCCTTTATGAATTTACTTCCAATTCCTGCTTTAGATGGCGGACACGTAGTGTTTCTTCTTATTGAAATGGTAACAGGAAAACCAGTTAGCGAAAAAGTAATGACAGTGGCACAAGTTGTTGGTATGGTGCTGGTTGGATTGCTGATGGTGTTTGCATTTGGCAACGATATCAGGAAGCTGCTTTAAGCTTATTGATTATGCCGGATACTTCCGATTATTTTTCGTTTTATAATTTACCTCAGGGTTTTTTTCCTGACGAAAAACTAGTGCGTGAAGGATTTATAAATTACAGCAGAAAATTTCACCCCGACTTTTTTGTCGATGATGAAGTTGCACAAAAAGAAGCTCTTGAAATTTCTTCTTACAACAACAAAGCTTACAATACACTGAAAGATTTTAATCTGTTAGTGCCATATTTGCTTGGGTTGAAAAGTGTTGAGATTTCTAATGAAAAGCTTCCAGCAGATTTTTTAATGGACATGATGGATTTGAACGAACAACTTTCTGATCTTGAATCCGGTTCAGAAATTAGTAGCGAGAAAGAAAATCTGGCCAATGAAATTGCCGGTATCAGAGAAGAAATTATCCAATCTTTGAAAAGCGCTGCAATAGCTGATAATCTCGAAGAAGTTAAAGGTTCGTGGTTGAAGTTGAAATACCTTCAAAGGTTAACTGAAAGACTTTAAAATTCTTTTCTTACTGTTTTTAGTTTTAAAGAATTTTGTGGATTGCTGCCAAGTCCTTTAACATAAGGCTGCACCAACCTTACCGATTTATCATAATACAAAAAGATAACCGGAGCATCATCTACAATCAGCGAATCCATTTTTGATAAGTTGTTATTTCTTTCAGAAATACTGGTGTCCTGTCTGTTATAAAGACTGTCAAAAACGGGATTGTAATAATGACTGTAATTTGGTCCGGCAGGACTGAAATTCGGACTAAAAAAGCAAGCGAGATAATTTTCAGGATCAGGATAATCTGCGATCCAGCTGGCTCTGAAGAAATTAATTTTCTGATCTTTTCTGGCTTGTCTGATAAAACTTCCGGGCCTTACGTCAATGGCCATTTCTATGCCAACTGCTTTTAGTTCTTTCTGAACAAAAACTACAATATCCAGATAATCCTGAGTGGTTGTCAATAATATTTTCGGAGCTTTTGAGAGGTCGATACCGCTTTCTTTTATAAGTGTTTTTGCTTTTTCAGGATTATAGTCATAACCTTTTGGATATTGGTAATCCGGTATTCCCGGAGGAACAAATCCATGAACACCTTCAAATCCGGTATTATTGCGCAGATAAATTACCAGTTTTTTTCTGTCAATAGCATAATTAATAGCCTGTCTGATTTTTTTATTATTTAAAGGATGACTTTTAAATGCCGGATCAATATTGATGCCCAAAAACTCTGTATTTAGAAAAGGCGCCACATTAAGGGTAAATCTTTCCTGGTATTTTTGTTTTAAAGAACCTGATTTTGTTAGAAGTTCATCTTTTATTGAGGCATCTATTCCGTTAAAAAAATCATAACGACCCTGAGCAAAATTCATGAAGGCAGTTTGTTTATTTCTTATTTGAGAAATGACAATTCCATCCAGATAGGGAAGGGATTTGCCGTTTTGAGTGCCATAATAATTTTCATTTTTCACTAAAAGCATTTCTACTTCTTCTTCCCAGATTTTCAACATAAAGGGACCGCTACCAACCGGATTGCTTCGAAATGCACTGCCATAATGGTTTACAGCTTTCTCTGGTATAACGTAACAATAAGGCATTGCTAGTATTCCCAAAAAGGGCGCAAAGGGTTTTGAAAGAATGATACGTAAAGTGGAATCATTGAGCGCTATAACAGGGAAAGGCGTGTTTTTACCTTTATTTGAAAAGCAACTGAGGTCCATTTTATCGTTAAAAATCCATGATCCTGGGGAGGCTGTGGCTGGATCAGCAATTCTGCGGAAGCTGTAAACGAAATCTTTTGCTGTGATTTTTGTGTTTTTTAGTCCCGAAACGGCATTGTCATGAAAATAAGCGTCACCTCTTAGGTGAAAAGTATAAACCAGGTTTGTGCTGTCAAGTTCCCAGTCTTTAGCCAGACAAGGTTGAAGGTGCAGGCTGTCGTCAAACTCTACCAAACCTTCGAAAAGCTGCGCTACCACCCAGTTTTCTGATTGAGATTTAACAAAAGCGGGGTCTAAAGTGGTGATATTCTGGTCTTCATTATAGTAAAAGTAATTCCTGTTTTTAGACTTATCCACATCTTTACAACCGAACATGCCACCTAAAATGTGTACAAAAACGAGGATAGTAAGACTTTTTTGAAACATGTAAAACCTATTTTTGAAAGTTCAATATTACTATTAAAAGTGGAAATTAAATACTATGGTCATTCTTGCTTCTCTGTAAAGGCCGGAGGCAAAACATTGCTTTTTGATCCTTTTATCAAAGGGAATCCGCTGGCAGCAGGCATTGACATCAAAGACATTCATGCAGATTATATTTTAATTTCGCACGGACATCATGATCATACTGACGATGCACTCGAAATAGCAAAAAACTGTAATTCAACGATAATCAGTGTCTTTGAAATTGCCGAATGGGCTAAGAAAAATGGTTGTGATAAAACTGTCAGCATGAATACCGGCGGTAGCAGGGAGTTTGATTTCGGTATGGTTAAGCTTGTTAATGCTGTTCATTCGAGTTCATTTAAAGATGGAACTTATGCGGGTAACCCTGTTGGTTTTGTTATTAACGATGGTGAAAAAACCTTTTACTTTGCAGGCGATACTTCACTTTGTCATGATATGAAGATGATTCCGGAGCGTTATAAGCTGGATTTTGCATTTTTACCCATCGGAAGTAATTTCACAATGGATGTAGAAGATGCAGTGAAAGCCGCTGAATACCTTCAGTGTAATACCATCATAGGGATGCATTATGATACTGAAGAAAAAATAAAAATAGACCACGACGAAGCACGACGCAATTTTAACTCCAGAGGCAGATTACTTATGCTTTTCAAAATTGGTGAGAGTTTTGAACTTTAATCTTATAAATACTAAAAAATAAAAAATGGCAAAAATCATAACAATAGCAAACCAGAAAGGTGGTGTGGGTAAAACTACAACAGCGATCAATCTCGCAGCCAGTCTGGCCGTGCTTGAATACAGAACTCTTCTGATTGATGCCGATCCGCAGGCCAATTCCTCTTCAGGTATTGGTTTCGATCCGAACAATATCAAAATTGGTCTTTATGAATGTCTGATCAACGACACGCCGGTGGCCGATGTTACTCTGAAATCTGATATTAAATACCTTGATCTGCTTCCATCGAATATCGACCTTGTAGGAGCAGAAATTGAAATGATCAACCTTCCAAACAGGGAAAGGGTGATGAAAGGCATTCTTGAAAAAGCCCGACTTGATTATGATTTTATTATCATTGATTGCTCGCCTTCTTTAGGATTAATAACAACCAATTCACTTGTGGCTGCCGATTCTATTATCATTCCGGTTCAGTGCGAATATTTCGCTCTTGAAGGACTTGGTAAACTTTTAAATACAATCAGAATCGTTCAGAAAGAATTGAATCCTGAACTTGATATCGAAGGCATACTTTTAACAATGTACGATTCGCGTTTAAGACTCAGCAACCAGGTTGTGGAAGAAGTAAAAATGCATTTTCAAGACCTTGTTTTTGATACTATAATACCTAGAAACACCAAACTGAGTGAGGCGCCAAGTTTTGGTTTGCCTGTTATTACACATGACGTTACTAGCAAAGGTTCGGTAACCTATCTTAACCTTGCCAGAGAAATTTTACAACGAAATGGCATGACAAAAATGGCCGCAACAGATAAAACAATAGAAACTGCATGAGCAAAGTGAAAAAAGGTGGATTAGGCAGAGGGCTTTCAGCGCTGCTTCAAAATGCCGATACAGATATTACGATTACTGGCGAATACAAACCTGCGGGAACGGTAAGTCAGATATTAGTTAATCAGATTGAAGCTAATCCGTTTCAACCGCGCACCGAATTTGAGAAGAAAGCGCTAGATGAACTTGCTGACAGTATTCGCGTTCATGGTTTAATACAGCCGGTAACCGTCAGGAAAATGGGCTATGATAAATACCAGCTTATTTCCGGTGAAAGAAGAACAAGAGCGTCTATTCTTGCAGGTCTTGACAGAATTCCTGCATACATCCGCATCGCGAACGATCAGGAGATGCTGGAGATGGCGTTGATTGAAAATATTCAACGTGAAAATCTGAATGCAATTGAAGTAGCTTTGAGTTATAAAAGGCTACTTGACGAATGCAGTTTAAAGCAGGAAGAACTGGGTGAAAGAGTTGGTAAAGAAAGATCTACAGTAACAAATTATCTGAGATTACTTTCATTGCCGGGAGAAGTTCAGGTAGCAATAAAAGAAGATAAAATTTCGATGGGCCATGCTAAAGCAATTGCAGGTATAGATAATGAAGAAGATCAGGTGACATTACTTCACAGAATTTTCGAAGAAAATTTATCAGTAAGATCTGTTGAAGAAATTGTAAAGGAAGCTAAAAAAAGCAAAAGAAATCCTGATACCAGCAAACCTGAAAAAATCACAACCAAAAAGCCAGAACATGCGTGGATGACTGAGCAGAACACGCTTGCAGAAAAATTCAATACCAGCGTACGTATTAAAGGTAAAGATGAAAAAGGTGAAATTGTGATTCCATTTACAGACAGAGCAGACCTGGAAAGGCTTTTAGAATTGTTATAAATTTTTGTGATAAAAGGCAGAGATAAAATATTGCTCACTAAATTTCCTAAAGGATTTTTGCGTGTCGGTATTCTTGTGGCCTTGTTTGTAATTTACCCCAGCCTTTACTCTCAGTATTCTTTTTGCAGAATTGAAAGTCCTGCGAATGCTACTTTCAGCAATTACAAAGACCAGACTTGGTATATAAATTTTACAAATAAAGATTCTATAATTATTCATAATACACATTCACCAACTAAAGCCTCGATTTATTCAGCGGTGCTTCCCGGACTTGGTCAGGTTTACAATAAAAAATACTGGAAAACTCCGATTATACTGGTAGGATTGGGAGCATTAACTTATTTTACTGTTTATAATGCCAACGAAACACGATTACGTCAGCAAACATTGAATGCAATTCTTTCCAATGACAGCGGGAATGTAGCCTTCAACAGGTTTGGTAATTCCTCTGTTGCACTTCTTAAATCTGATAGGAATTTTTACAGAAAAAACCGTGATATCGGAATTATCGGAATTATTGGTTTATATGCTATCAATATTCTTGATGCTGCAATTGACGCACATTTATATGGATTTAATGTCGATAAACCATTAGGTATGAAGATTGAAAGACGCTGGCATTTATATGCTTCGCAAAACGGAAACCGCAATTCTTATGGATTTAGCTATTCTTTTTAAAACCTTAACGTAAATTTTACATACTAGAGCAATATAACTTACAGATTGTAAGTTATTATCCATATTTTCGAAACAGATAAACATAATGGATAATAAAATCAAAATTCTTTGGGCAGATGATGAAATAGACCTTCTCAAACCTCATATTTTATTCCTTCAGCAAAAAGGTTATGAAATGATTACGGTAAATAATGGCAATTCTGCCGTTGAACTGGCAATTAAAGAGAAGCCGGACTTGGTTTTTCTTGATGAAAACATGCCTGGAATGAGCGGTTTTGAAACGCTTTCACTTATTAAAGCAAATAACAACAATGTTAAAGTTGTGATGATAACTAAGAGTGAAGAGGAGTTTATAATGGATGAAGCTATTGGTTCCAAAATATCTGATTATTTAATTAAGCCGGTAAATCCAAACCAGATATTGCTTTCTATTAAAAAATTGATTGATAAAAGCAGACTGATTACAGAAAGAACCAATCAAGGCTATCAGCAGGATTTCCGCAATATCACCATGTCTTTAATGGACAAAATGGATTTTGATAAATGGAAAGAAGTTTATGACAAACTGATATTCTGGGAGCTTGAACTTGATAAAGGTCAGGATAAAAGCATGAGCGAAATTCTTGTGAGTCAGAAGAAGGAAGCCAACCATAATTTCTCGAAGTTTATTGCAGAAAACTTCTTAAGTTTTCTGCAGGTTACCGGTGATGCCGGTCCTGTTATGAGCCATAATTTATTGCGCAGAAAAGTAATTCCGTTTACAGATGAAGCACTTCCTGTTTATTTTATTCTGATCGATAATTTACGTCAGGATCAATGGAAAATGATTGCACCTGTAATAGCTGAAAAATTCAGAATCGATTCTGAAGACATGTACTTAAGTATCCTTCCAACAACCACACAATATTGTCGTAATTCTATTTTCAGCGGACTACTTCCCTCAGAAATAGAAAAAAGATTTCCTGATAAGTGGAGCAATGATGAAGATGAAGGTGGCAAAAATAATTTTGAGGATTATTTTCTTCAGGATTTATTAAAACGTTTAAGAAAAGATTACAAAACCAGTTATACCAAAGTGACGACACTTGATGGTGGCAAAAATCTTGTTGACAATGTTTCAAATTTCAATCAGAACAAACTCAATGTAATCGTTTATAATTTTGTCGATGCTTTATCTCATGCGCGTACTGATGTAAGTGTTGTAAGAGAACTGGCAGACGATGAAGCAGCTTACCGTTCATTAACATTAAGCTGGTTTAAACACTCGCCTTTGTGGGAAGCTATGCAGAAAATCGCTGAAAAACCTGGTCGCGTTATTATTTCAACAGACCATGGATCTATCAGAGTTAAAGAACCTGTTAAAATTGTGGGTGATAGAAATACCAATACGAATTTAAGGTACAAGCAAGGTAAAAATCTGACTTATAGTCCAAAGGAAGTTTTTGAAATTAAAAAGCCTGAACTGGCTTATTTGCCAAAGCTTCATGTAAGTTCTGGTTATGTTTTCTGCAGGGAGGATGATTTTTTTGCTTATCCGAATAATTATAATTACTACGTAAATTATTATAAGAATACTTTCCAGCATGGAGGCATTTCTCTTGAAGAAATGATGATTCCACTGATTACGCTTCAATCGAAATAGGGTTTACTGATTAATGGAAATAAGCGCAACGCAGGAAAATATTGAAGAAATAGCTGAAGCTGTTTTAAAATTAAAAGAAGATCTTACTATTATCGCATTCCGGGGTGAACTGGGAGCAGGGAAAACTACTTTGATACAGTCTATCTGTAAATCTCTGGGAGTTGATGAGCCTGTTTCTAGTCCTACTTTTAGTCTTGTAAACGAATACCGTGCAGCAAATGGAAAAAAAATATATCATTTTGATTTTTACAGACTGAATTCCCCCGGAGAAGCTTTCGAAATAGGCATTGATGAATATTTTGACAGTGGTGCTTTGTGTCTGATTGAATGGCCGGAAATGCTGGCTGACATAATGCCTGAAGAACATCTTTCAGTAACAATAAAAAATGAAGGAAACGGCAGTAGAAATTATTCAATAGAAACGCCTTAAATATGGATTCAATTTATAAATATGTTAACCTTCAATTAAATTAAAATATGCAAGATTATATATCAATCATTGAGAAAGCAATAAAAGAAAATCCAATTAGCGGATCTCCTGCTCAGCTTTATGATCCGGTTAATTACATCATGCAACTTGGTGGTAAAAGAGTGCGACCTGTTCTTGCTTTAATTGGTTATGAAATGTTTGCCGGTAAAATTGACGAAAAGGCAATTAATCTGGCACTTGCAATTGAAGTATTTCATAATTTCACTTTAATGCACGACGACATTATGGACAATGCGCCAGTGAGAAGAGGTAAGCAAACAGTGCATTTGAAGTGGAACAGTTCTACTGCATTATTAGCAGGAGATAATATGCTGATAAAAGCTTATGGTTTGCTGGCAAAGAATGACACTTCAGTTTTAAAGCCTTTACTGGAAATTTTCAACCGCACTGCAAGTGAAGTTTGTGAAGGTCAGCAACTTGATATGGATTTTGAATTGCTTAGTTCAGTATCTGAAGATGAATACATAGAAATGATAACTCTGAAAACGGCTGTACTTCTTGGTTGTTCTCTTTCAATGGGTGCAATAGCTGCCGGTGCAAATGAGGAGCAGATTAAACATTTGTTTGAATACGGAAAAGATATGGGTATTGCTTTTCAGTTGATGGATGATTATCTGGATGCTTACGGCGACCATCAAAAGGTTGGTAAGCAAAAAGGCGGCGATATTATTTCAAACAAAAAGACTTACTTATATATCAAAGCACTGGAGAAAGCAGATGGTGAAGTAAAAGAAAGATTGAATTTTCTTTTTGGTAATTCAACAATGAACAGTGATGATAAAATAAAAGAGGTGCTGTCGATTTTCAGCTTTTTGGAAATAGAGAAGGAAATTAAAGATAAGATCAGAAGCTATGAAGTGAAAGCATCAGACCATCTTCAATTTTCAGGATTTGAAAATGTTAATTTAGAATTTTTAATTCAGCTTTCTCAATCACTTAAAGGCAGGGAATTCTGAATTAATCTGAATTTGGAGAATACATTCTCCTTTCAAATTTCTTGTGAAATGAAGTTGCCAAGTTGAAGTGTCTTTAGATGACAAATAAATAGTTTTTTCATTTGGTCCGAATTTGATGTATTCCAATATTCTGCCTGTTGATTAATAAACTCTGATATTGTGTTTCTTTCATTTATTGTAAAGATACTAGTAATTATTTTTGTAAGAGAAAATCTAATTATTATTATTTAGTCTCACTCTATCGTAAAAATGCATATTTTCTTATTTGCCTGATTTTATAAATATTATTAGTATTTTTGCATTAATCTCAAAATCCTTTTAAAATTATTGTTAATTGCCTGTTTATAAGTAAGCAAAGGCTTTTGGCATTCCTTGATAACAAAAAATTAAATTCGCAAGTCAGCTTTAAAAAGATCACATGGCCGAAAAAGAAGTTAAATATAACGAAGACAGTATACGGTCGCTGGACTGGAAAGAGCATATTCGTATGCGCCCGGGGATGTATATCGGAAAACTTGGCGACGGTGCTGCCACAGATGACGGTATCTATGTTCTTGTAAAAGAAATTATCGACAACTCTATCGATGAGCACATGATGGGCCATGGAAAAAGAATTGACGTAACCATTACAGATAACCGAGTAACAGTGCGTGATTTCGGTCGCGGAATTCCTTTGGGAAAAGTGATCGATTGCGTGAGCAAAATAAATACCGGTGGTAAATATGACAGTGGCGCTTTTCAAAAATCTGTTGGATTAAACGGGGTAGGTTCCAAAGCTGTAAATGCTTTATCATCTTATTTTATCGTTCAGTCTTTTCGTGATGGTAAAACAAAACGTGCCGAATTCAGCAAAGGTGAACTTGTAAAAGATACTAAAGAAGGTCCGACTACTGAAAAAAACGGTACCATCATGATTTTTGAACCGGACAATTCTATTTTCAAGAATTACCGCTACATTCCAGAATATCTTGAAGAGCAAATGTGGAACTACGTGTTCCTGAATGCCGGATTAACTATCTCGTTCAACGGTCAGAATTATCTTTCTAAAAACGGTCTAAAAGACCTGCTTGAACGCAAGTGTGATCTGGAATCTATTCTTTATCCGATTATGCATTTTAAAGCACCGGATATTGAATTTACATTAACTCACGGAAACCAGTATGGCGAAGAATATTATTCATTCGTTAACGGTCAGAATACAACACAGGGCGGTACGCACCTTGCAGCTTTTAAAGAGGCGCTGGTAAAGACGCTCAGAGATTATTACAAAAAAGATTTTGATGCTGCGGATGTCAGACAGTCTATCATCGGTGCAATAGCAATCAGAGTGCAAGAACCGGTTTTTGAATCGCAGACTAAAACCAAACTGGGCAGTAGTGAAATGAGTCCGGGAGGTGTTGGACTTCGAGCATTTATTAACGAGAATGTTAAAAAAGTGCTTGATGACTTTCTTCACAAAAATGCAAGTATTGCAGATGCTCTTTTAAAGAAAATTCTGCAAAGTGAGCGTGAAAGAAAAGACATGGCAGGTGTGCGTAAACTGGCACAGCAAAGAGCCAAAAAAGCAAATCTTCATAACAAAAAACTACGCGATTGCCGCAACCATTTTACAGATACTACAGAATCAAAATACGATACTACAATTTTTATAACTGAGGGAGATTCGGCGAGTGGAAGTATTACCAAAAGCCGCAATGTGGAAACGCAGGCTGTGTTTAGTTTAAGGGGTAAACCTTTAAATTGCTACGGATTAAAGAAAAAAGTTGTTTATGAAAATGAAGAATTTAATCTGCTTCAGCATGCACTTGATATTGAAGAAGGGTTAGATGCACTGCGTTTTAACAAAATAGTAATTGCAACAGATGCCGATGTGGATGGTATGCACATCAGGCTTTTGATGATGACATTTTTCCTGCAATTTTTCCCTGATTTGGTAAGAAATGGTCACGTTTACATTTTACAAACCCCGCTTTTCAGGGTTAGAAATAAAAAGGAAACTATCTATTGTTATTCTGATGAGGAAAGACAAAGAGCAATTATGAAACTCGGAAATAAGCCTGAAATTACAAGGTTTAAAGGATTGGGAGAGATTTCTCCTGATGA
>JACMRS010000163.1 GCA_014376345.1 Bacteroidia bacterium
ATTAAATCTAAAATTTGGCGAATTACTGGTTTATTGTTATTTTTGGATCGTTTGAATAAGCTCATGGCGGCGATGTTAGTTCTTTGCCAAAATAAGTCTTATTCAAACTTTTTTACAAAAAAAGTTTCGGATAGTTGTGATATGAAATAGATTAATATTAATTATTTATAGCCTCTAATGGAATTGGTTTCTAATAATTTGAATGAAATAAATATATTTTTCTACGACCTCTTTTATACCGCACCTACGGAGCTAATTCTTGCGTGGTTTTTAGTTTCTACAAACATGTCGCACCTACGGAGCTGGCCAATTACACCTGCGGTGAATGTGGTTTGTTGTTTAAATAGAATATCCAGATGCTTCAAATTTTGATGAGATTTAATTTAATTTTTTAAATCTGAAAATCACTTTTTTAAACTTGTTTAATAAATCCAGCTCCTTAGGAGCGACATGTTTGTAGAAACATGATTCCTAATGATATAAAGCTCCGTAGGAGCGGCATAAAATTGGCGGTGAAATTGTTTTGGTGGGCAATTTGAAATGGGTAGCTAAGATATTAAGTTATAATAAAAATTTTCATAAATTGGATTCAGATGATTTATTATAAAGCTAACGAATTATAGAACGGTTTTACAAATATGCAATAGATTATTATTAATTATTTATAGCCTCTTTTAGAATCGGTTTCTAATAATTTGAATTAAATAAATATATTTTTCTATGTCCTCTTTTATGCCGCACCTACGGAGCTTGGTATGTTGTGTTTTATGTTTCTACAAACATGTCGCACCTACGGAGCTTGGTGACAAAATCTAAAATCTCAAAATTAGAAGTTAGTGGTGAAGGAATACCATCAACTAAATTATGCTCAAAATGACAAAAATTAGAAATCACTAAACTGTTCTTTTGTGTAAATTAGATTCTTCACTTCATTCTGTAATCTCGGCTAAGCCGAGACAGAATTACGTTCAAAATGACAAAAATCAAAAATCCTTAAATCAGAAATCCAAAAATCAGAAATCAGCAATTCTTTTTAAGCTTCCTGCAGGGAATCAACCGGCACTTTCAGCATCCAGTTAAAAGTATCGGGAGCATTAAGACTGCGGATATCATTCAGAATTGCTTTCATCTTAAGTGAAACCAGTTCTTTAGACATATTCAGTTTGTAATCTTTACCTTTCAATCCGAATAATTCGATGTTGGTAATTGTAGCTGCAGTGCCTGTAACAAACATTTCTGTAAGTTCACCACTTTCATGCCAGGCAGTAAGTTCATCAATACTGATTTGCTTTTCAACAACTTCAAAACCCTGATCTTTGAGTAAAGTTATGACAGAATTTCTGGTAATACCTGCAAGCAAAGTATCTGTTAATGAAGGTGTATAAACTTTTTTACCACAAAGAATGAAAACATTACTGGTTCCTGTTTCTTCAAGATATTTGTGTTCTATTCCATCAGTCCAGAGAACCTGATTATAACCTGCTTCTTGTGCAAGTTTGGTTGGATACATACTTGCTGCATAATTACCGGCGCATTTTGCAGCACCTACACCACCTGCAGCTGCACGGGTGTAATGCTCTTCAATTTTCACCTTTAAATGGTTGCTGTAATATGAATCTACAGGACATGCATATATAATAAACGTGTAGGTATCACTTTGTTTAACTCCAAGAAAATCATCAGTGGCAAACATAAATGGTCTGATATACAGCGCTGCTCCTTTTTTTGATGGAATCCAGTTGTGGTCTAATTCAAGTAATTTTTGAAGTCCGCCAATAAAAATTTCCTCAGGAATTTGAGGCATACACATCCGTTTTGCCGAATGATTCATCCGTTTATGGTTTTCCAATGGCCTGAAAAGTGCCACTTCACCTTCGGTACTTTTAAACGCTTTCATTCCTTCAAAAATCGATTGACCGTAATGCAGTGCTGACAAAGAAGGACTTAAAGAGATTTTACCAAAAGGTTCAATTCTCGGATTCTTCCACTCTCCATTGCTGTAATCGCAGATGAAATTATGGTCGGTAAATACCCGGCCGAAAACAATATTATTAAAATCGAATGAATTAATTCTTGATTCTTTGACTAGTTTTGTAGTAATTTGGAGACTCATTTCAACTACAAATAAAAACTAAAGATTCTGACTTTCAAATGGAAAATAATACAATCGACAAAAATTACCCTGAATTATTGCATTCTTTGATGGGTGATGAACTCTATTTTATCACTGAACATACTCATTATGAGGCGATAGAGAGCGAAGGAGAAAATAAATTCAGATTTCTAAATATTTTTAAACATTCTGAAAAAGGATACATTCCAGAACAGCAAAGAGACTTTTTCTTCAAAGTGATCAATAATATCAAAACCGACAGGTTCGACATGGCTCTTGACGGATTGGCAGCAATTAACATTCAGGAATATCCCGGTGTTCAATGGGATAATCTGGACAAACTATTTAGTCCTAAATTTTGTATACTATGGGATGTAGAACCAACTGCGCTGGGGATTGCTGTCAACAGATACACCGGCATAGAACATAACGGTTGCAGGATAATTTATGTCGACAGCCTCGCAAATATTGAAGCAAGTCTTGAACTCAGACAAAGACTCTGGAAACTGATAAAAAACTTATTTAGTATCAAATAACCGCACTTTTCAACATTTGTGAAATATGACTTTGTGTCATAAAGATAATTTTGCATTATAATTGCAAGTAAAATCAGTATGATGGACTACGGAAAAGAATTTCAGAAATATGCCACGAAACACCTTGGCATCAACAGCCTGACTGTTGACAGTTATATAAATGCAACTACTCCTACTACAATAACAGGACTTGCAGGAAGCATTACCAATCTGACACCTAATATTATTGAGGAACGCCAGCTTAACATCGCAGCAATGGATATTTTTTCCAGACTGATGATGGACAGGATTATTTTCCTGGGTGTGCCAATTGACGATCAGGTAGCTAATATTGTTATGGGTCAGCTTTTGTTCCTACAAAGCTCAAACCCTAACCGCGACATTCAGATTTATATTAACAGTCCGGGCGGATCAGTTTATGCAGGACTTGGCATTTACGACACAATGCAATTTATCGGCAGCGATGTTGCAACTATCTGTACAGGTATTGCAGCCAGTATGGCAGCGGTTCTGATGTGTGCAGGAACTACAGGAAAACGCACTGCTTTGAAACACTCAAGAGTAATGATTCACCAACCATTGGGTGGCGCTCAGGGTCAGGCAAGTGATATGGAGATAACAGTGCAGGAAATCAAAAAGCTTAAAAGAGAGCTTTATGAAATTATTTCTCACCACAGCGGTCAGCCATTCGAAAAAGTGGAAAAAGACAGTGACAGAGATTATTGGATGACTTCAGAAGAGTCTAAAGCTTACGGCATGGTAGATGAAATACTTGCCAGCCAGCCTAAAAAATAATTTTACACAAATTTAAAAGTTCTACTGCAGCGAAAATGCCTTAAAGCATCCGCTGCCATATTTATTTATAATTAAATAATGAAAACAAAAGAGGCACATTGTTCATTTTGCGGCAAGCCAAGAGAAGAAGCTTTAATGCTGATTTCGGGTATTGAAGCACATATCTGTGACAACTGCGTAGAGCAGGCAGAAAAGATCATAGAAAGCGAGCTTGGCACAGCCGGTAAGTCAAAAGAATCGGCCGATAAATCCGAGTCTATTAAACTTTTAAAACCTGAAGAGATAAAAAAGAGCCTCGATGAATATGTAATTGGTCAGGATCAGGCTAAAAAAGTACTGAGTGTGGCGGTTTATAACCATTATAAAAGACTGAATCACCGAGCAGGAGTTAATGATGTAGAACTTGAAAAATCGAATATACTGATGGTAGGTGAAACCGGCACTGGTAAAACGCTTCTTGTAAAGACACTTGCAAGAACTTTGAAAGTGCCGTTTTGTATTGCCGATGCAACTGTTTTAACTGAGGCAGGCTATGTTGGCGAAGATGTAGAAAGTGTCATCAGCAGACTTTTACAGGCAGCCGAATATGATGTTGCAGCTGCTGAAAGAGGTATCGTTTATATTGATGAAATTGATAAAATTGCCCGTAAGGGAGATAATCCTTCAATAAGCAGAGATGTAAGCGGTGAAGGTGTTCAACAAGGGTTACTTAAGCTTCTTGAGGGAACAATAGCTAATATCGCTCCCGAAGGCGGTAGAAAGCACCCTGATCAGAAGTATGTTAAAGTAGATACCAGTAACATTCTTTTTATCTGTGGTGGCGCCTTCGATGGTATTGCTCAGATTATATCAAGACGCGTTCAAAGCAATGGTGTTGGATTTAAAACAGAAAAGCAAAACAAAATGAATGATAGCGATATTATCAGTAATGTCGCTCCTGCAGATCTTAAAAGCTATGGACTGATACCAGAAATAATCGGGCGTATGCCTGTTCTTACTTATTTAAGTCCGCTTGATAAAGATGCTCTCAGAAATATATTATTGAAGCCTAAAAACGCTTTGATAAAACAATATGTCAAGCTTTTTGAAATGGAGGGAATCAAACTGAAATTTGATGATCTTGTGATCGAAAAAATAGTTGACAAAGCTTTCGAATTCAGACTGGGCGCCAGGGGATTGCGATCAATATGTGAAAGCATCATGCTTGATTACATGTATGAAATGCCTTCCAAAAAAATAAAAGAATTAAACATCACTCTTGACAGTGTAATTCTTAAGCTCGACAACATCGAAAATAAAGCAGCGTGAGATTTGTGTTTTGTTGATTTGAGATTTTAGATAATGTAGGGGCACACGGCAGTGTGTCCACCTCGGTGAAGAATTGCTGATTTCTGATTTTTCGATTTCTGATTTGAGATTTTAGACACGTAGAGACGCGTTTCAACGTGTCTCTTTTGTGTTACAATTGTAGGGGCACGCGGCAGTGTGTCCACC
>JACMRS010000164.1 GCA_014376345.1 Bacteroidia bacterium
AAGAAGGTGGTAAGATTATCAATGTCTACCTACATGATGAAATGAAAAAGATAATTGAACAATGGGGAAATCCATCTAAAGCTCCTGATGATTATGTTTTTCCTGTACTTACAAAAGGAACATCATTATTAAAACAAGAAGCGGATAAATGGCGGTACAAAAGAGTTTCAAATAATATGCTTACAAAGATTGGTAAAGAACTTGGTTTTAATGTTCACCTATGTATCAATTTAGCGCGACATTCATTTGCAACAACATTAAAACTGAATGGTACCCCTGTTAGTTTCATAAGTGAGGCCCTTGGACATTCAAACAGTATTACAACTACCCACTACCTTAAATCCCTCCCTGATGAAAATGTGAAGCAATTATCATCATCGTTGCTAAATTTTGGGTGATACATTAATAATTTGTAAAATGAAAATAGCCGTTGTTTAAACGGCTATTGATTTCTTAAGGTCGCTGTGCAACCCCATGATTGTACCCTAAATCATAGGCATCAGTACAGCTTTTATGCCGACCTGTACCTGCTTGACTTAAAGGCAAATCATCCACATTAATGTTTCTAACGTTACCATTGATTCCGTCATCTACACCTTTCGTGTATGCACATCCTGCACAACGATGGCGACCTTCTTCAGGTTTTTGGCTTTCTACTAAATTAGTCAGAACGCCTAGATAACGATGGTCATCTTGACAAAGTGTATTATTCATTTGGTAAAGTTACTATATGTTATTCCAAACTTTTAATAATGCATAACATGGCATAGATTAATTTTTCACCACATTTTGTTATGGCACTGTGTCGGTGGTTTCCATCAATGATTTTCAACGTGCCAAATTCAACACAAATAGGTCGGAAGCTCTTTAATCTTATTTCATCAATATTATAGATGCCGCTTTTTACCTTCTCGTATTGTTTAGCATCTTCATCAGATGAAGCATTGTTATAATCATCTCCCTGTTGTGTTGGTATTAAATCATGAAGATTAAATGTTACAAGCTTCCAATCATCAATTGATTTTCCTTGCTGTTTAAGAATACCTTTTGCCTCTGAAACCTGTGAGTTAATTAAGCTGTTGCGTAAACTTTCATCAAGCGTACTTAATAATTTTTCTTGTATTGAAACTTCCATTAATCAATTTTTATATGACTAAATGCAATGTAACAATTACTTATCTATGATTCTTCTTTTGGAGTGATAACCGCTTCTTCTTCTTTTTTTGTTGCAGTATCAAATGGGTCTTGTCTTTCAACAACAACCGTAACAGAATCAATTTTTCCTTCTGCATATTTTATGGCTGTTCTATTTATTCTGTTTGATAAACCAATTAAGCTTTGTAGGAATTGTAAGTTTGGATTTATCTTAAATATGTTTTCAAAAATAGATACACATTCATAAGATGTTATTAAAACGGTTACAAAGAATACTACATAATAATGTTCCCACCCAAACATACTTTTCAAGACCATTTCCATAGATAATGATGCACCGAGTAAAATGATGTATAAGATTGTTTTTTCAAGCAATCCTTTCTTTAAAACCTTTGATGTAAATGTTTGTCCTTTTCTGGTTGCAGCATATATACCTGTAAGGACATCAAGGATTATTACTGCGGCAACAGCATATAAATAGGTATGAATACCGGTAAAGAATAACCAAGCGGCAAGTGCAGCTTTTACAATTCTGTAATCAAATATTGATAAGAATATTTTAGATAAAAGATATTTGTAGTAATAGAAGGTCATTAAAATGCTATGCCTTTAAATATTATGAAACAGAAGTTTTATATATATCTTAGATGCAAATATTTGTAATGAAGAAAATTTTAGAAAATTTTGGAACTTATTTATCTGTACTATCTTTTTCTGTTCTTTGTGCAGGTTTTTTTAATTTGAAACTGTACTATTCAAATTTTGCAATTGATATTGAAAAC
>JACMRS010000165.1 GCA_014376345.1 Bacteroidia bacterium
GGGTAAAGATGTATTGATCCTTGCTGAGGGTCGTTTAGTGAACCTTGGTTGTGCAATGGGTCACCCATCATTTGTAATGAGTAACTCTTTCAGCAACCAGATACTGGCACAGATTGAACTTTGGAACAACAGCGCTAACTACAACAATGAAGTTTATGTACTTCCTAAGTACCTGGATGAAAAAGTAGCAGCCCTTCACCTTGATCATATCGGAGCTAAACTTGAAGTATTAGATCAGGAACAAGCTGATTACATCGGTGTAACAGTGAATGGTCCTTATAAAAAAGACACTTACAGGTATTAATCCTGTTTCAATATTATTAAGCCGGGAGATCTATGGTCTTCCGGCATTTTAATGAAAAAACAAATTTTCATAGCGATCGCTTTCTTGTATGCTTTTACTATAAAAGCATCTTCTTTATCCTGTAATTTAAATTGCAATTTGTCCGATACTCTAAAAAGCACTCGGGATACATCAAAGCAAGACAGACTTTTGGCATACGCAGAAAAGCATTTAGGCAAACGTTACGGTTATGGCAAAACCGGTAAAGGCGGTTTCGACTGCTCAGGCTTTGTAATGCAATGTTTTAATAACTTTGGAGTTGAATTACCCCACTCCTCTTCTGCAATGGCTTATCTTGGCAATTTTGTAAGTTTTGAGCATGCCCGAAAAGGTGATCTGATTTTTTTCACAGGAAGAAGTAGTGAAACTGAAACAGTAGGACACGTAGGAATTGTTACTGAAATTAAAAACAATGTCATTTACTTTATACACGCTTCCGTTCAGGCAGGCGTGATAATTTCCAACACAGAAGAAATTTATTACAAAAAACGATTTATGCTGATAAAACGTTTACCGATTTAATTTAAAAAAATTAATTCTTTTCACTCCAGGCTTTTGGATCAGCACTCCATTCACTTACCTTTTCAAAATCAGACTGAGAAATATAGCCGGTATTGCTGGCTACACTGCTTAGTTCTTTAAAGTTACAAAGTGACACATAAGGGCAAGATTCAGAAATAAACCTTGCATCTGTTTCAGGAAATCCATAGTTGAAAATCGAAAGCAATCCCAACACCTCAATATTATTCTCACGAAGGTCAGCAACAGCTTTCAGGCTGCTTTTTCCTGTTGAAATAAGGTCTTCAATTACAACAACCTTAGCCCCGGCATCAAGTCGGCCTTCGATACTGTTCTGCAATCCGTGTTTTTTAGGCTCCGGTCTAACATAGGCAAAAGGGAGATTTAGTGCAGATGCAATTAAAGCACCCTGCGCAATACCTGCAGTTGCAACTCCTGCTATTGCCTGTACTTCAGGAAATCTTGATCGGATTACAGAAACCATTTGCTCTGTAATATAAGTGCGGGCTTCAGGAAAAGACAAAGTAACCCGGTTGTCGCAATATACCGGAGAACGAAGCCCGGAGGTCCACACAAAGGGATTTGAAGGATTTAATTTTACGGCTTCGGCGCTGAGTAAATAATTAGCTATTTTTGAAGAAATTTCAGATTGATCCATGACGCAGCAAAACTATAAAATATTTATCAATGAACATACTCTTCAGATAACAAGCGATAAACAACATATAGACAATCCTGAAAGTTTTATTTTTATTGAGAGTAAAGACTTTCTCGCTACAGTTAAAGATCTTGAAAATTCAGAGTTGTCAAAACCCCGAAGAATCGCATTAGTCTGCGAAAACCCGAAACTGCAGTTTGAAAATTTTAAACAAGATTATAAAGTTATCAGAGCAGGAGGAGGTATTGTTTTTAATGCTAAGAAAGAATTACTTCTTATAAAAAGACTTGGCAAATGGGATCTTCCCAAAGGAAAAATGGAAAAAGGGGAAGATATCAGGCTAACGGCACTAAGAGAAGTACATGAAGAATGCGGCATAAATTTTTTGGGAATAGTTAAAAAATTTGGTGAAACCTATCATACATACGAGACTAAAGGCAGAAAAAATCTTAAAAGAACCAACTGGTATTACATGATAGCATGGGACAACAACTTAGTGCCACAAGTAAAAGAAGACATTACAGAGGCAGTTTGGGTGAATGAGGAATTTATCAGAAATCCTGAAATTGATACTTATGAATCAATAAGATCCATACTCGATAAAATAAAATTTTAAAATAAATTCCAACCCTTTTTAATTTTAGCGACTAATGGATATAAGTGGCTTGAAGGATGACAATGAGATATTGAACGGCTGCCTTAATGGGAGCCAACAGGCACAAAGGTGGCTGTTTGATAAATACGGGGCTAGAATGCTTGGTATTTGCAGGAGATATTGTAAAAACGAGGACGATGCAAGAGATATAATGCAAGACGGCTTTGTTAAAATTTTTACCAAAATTAGCGACTTTAAACAAAACAGCTCAATTAGCACCTGGATGACCAGCATCATGATATTCACAAGCATCGACTATCTCCGTAAGAACAGTAAACTGGGAATTTTCCAGAGTGTTGAGAATATGGGAGAAGAGTTTGACTATGAAGATGAGCAGCCTCTTGAACTTAAAGGCGCTAATTTATCGCATGAACAGCTTTTGAGTATAATTGATGAACTTCCGGATGGTTGCAAATTTGTTTTTAATATGTATGCTATTGATGGCATGCAACACAAACATATTGCAACGCAACTAGGCATTTCTGAAGGAACCAGCAAATCGCAATTAAGCAGGGCAAGAAAACTATTACAGGAAAAGATTTATAGCAGACATCAAGTAAATTGAGCACAGATAAATTCGATATCGACGAATTGTTTGAAGGTTTAAAAAACCTTCAAAATCAGCCTGGGGAAGAGGAATGGAATGCTATTCTTGAGAAAATGGAAAAAGAAAAGCAGAAACCTGTAATCGACCTTACCGACAGTCTCTTTGCTTCTGCATTTATTGAATTTGAAAAGCCGGTTACCGATCAGGACTTTTCTGCAATTACCAAAAAAATAAGAACTAAAAATTCTAAAAAAATAGCGTTTTGGTTTGCTACTTTTCTTATTATTTCATTGTCATTTACTTTATTCTTTTTTGGAAGAAATATTTTCCCGAATCCTGAACAATCAAATAGTATTAAAGATGTAAATAATGGTTTGGTTTCAAATTCTAAACCGGTTAAAGAAAACTCTGAATCAAATTCAGTTAAGAAAGACAATTCTATTGAGAACAATGAAGGTCAGAATACAATTGAAACCCAAAAATCTGATTTAAAAACTGACAACAACCTTTCAAACAAAACTAACAGAGAGAATGTAAATTCATCTAAAAACAATAACTTTAAAGATAACATTTCAAACAGCAATATTTCAAAATCAAATAGTATTAAAAAGTCCAGATCAGAAAAACCAAATCAGGATAAAACTGATTTTGCTAATGCAAGTAAAGTTGATAATAATGCTAATGAAAGTTCAAATTTAAAAAACAACATTTCTGAAAAAGAAAAGTCTTCGAGTGACGTTTCCGTTTTAACTCAACAAAAAGGTTTAGATGCGATTGATAAAAACAAAATTGCAACAGACAATACTAAAGAAATAATAGACCTGACTGTAGCAGGTCCTGCTACTAATGATCATGCCATTGCAATTAATGATATTGAAAAATTAAAAGATTTAACACCTGTTGATACTATAATAAAACCTGCAGATACTATTAAAAAGGGAAACCCAACTCCTTTCAAACCTTATTTTACTATTAATGCAACTGCAGGAATAGCAGCCTGTTTTAATGTTTTGAATGCAACTAACAATTACTATTTAAATATCAGGCAACAGCAGGAAAACGCAGCGTTACTTCCTTCTGCTTCAATTAATTTTAATTATCATTTCAACAAACATTTTTCTTTCGGAGCCGGTGCAGGATTTACCAATTATGGTTACAATGCAAATTATAATTATACAAGGCGCATTTATGACAGCTTTCCTGTTTATGATACTGGTCATAGATTTATTGGCTATTTTAATAAAAATTACAGGGATACAATTGAAAAAGGTAAAAGACATTTCAGGTTAAATTATTTTTCAATTCCAATAAATATAGGCTACGGCTACAAAATATCAAATAAAATAAAAGGAATTATCGGACTAACCGGATCAGCAAATTTTCTTACAGGTGCTAAAGGAAATGCTATTCAGCCGTTTGGCACTTTAAAACTTTTAGATAAAGATGAATTCAATAACAGCATTAAAAAATTTAATGTAACAGGATCTATTTCAGCAGGAGTTGAAATTAAACTTACAGATAAGCTGAGTTTTGGAACATCCTTGTTTTTCTGCCGGTATGCCAGCAACATATATAAAGAAGGGAAATCAGTTTCAGAAATACCATTTACAACAGGAATAAATACATCATTGATATTTCGCCTGCCATAACGTAATATTGTAAAAACAAAAAGCATGTACAGGTTAAAAGACATATTTAAATTTAAAGCACAAACAATTAGATTGATATGTGCACTTGTTATAACCGTATTGTTTCAATTTTCGGCTGCGGGTCAAACAATCCTACCTCTTGGCAAAGGATTACCAGGTAATGTAGTATCAATTTCAAACCGTGAAGGTGCATTGGCAGCGGTATTTTTGAAAGAAAAAAATATTAAAATAAAAACTTATCAGGTTGGAGTTTGGGATGGTGCCGTATGGAACTATTATCCGGAATTCAGTTGCGATACTTTATCATTTATTACAGGGATTAAATCTTACCTTAATGTATTTTATATTTCAGGTTCAATTAAAAAGTTAAACGGCAATACAGGAACTATTGGACTTATTAAGTTTAACGACACTAAAAAAACCTGGGAACATGCCGGTATAGAACTTGGTGACAATTCAGAGTTAATAAGTTCTATTGAAATATTTAAAGGTCTTTTAATTGCAGGCGGTAAATTCAAAAAAATTGTATCTTCTGATACTATGCATAATATTTCTGCATTTAATGGGATAACATGGGGTAAAATTATTAAAATGTCGAATTCTTATGGCACTAATGGCATTGTTACAGATTTGGCAGTTAATAAGGACACGCTTGCAATCTGTGGCCTTTTTAGTAAAATAAATGGTGTGTCTACTTCAAATTTAGCTCAGCTTCATGATACGGTTGTAGAAAGCTATTCCAATACTTTTAATTCTATCAAAAAAATTGCTTTTTCTAAAAATAATTTATTTTGTTATGTTACAGATGCCACTACTAAAAATTTAATTTATATTAAGACTAACAAGATTTTTGAAAAATCAAGTAACGGACTTACTAATATTATTTCATTGGGAAATTTCACGGAATTTCAAAATGAGGTTTGGGCCTGTGGATCGTTTGATATGAGCGGTGATTTTTATTCAGTTATTCGATATGATGGAAGTAACTGGAAACATGCATTTGAAACGAATCTGGCCGGCGTTAACAAACTATTCAGCTTTAGGGATAATTTGTTTCTGGGCGGATCATTTAATTTCTATAAAAAATATTCTTTTAATCATATTGCCCGATATAGTCAGGTTTTTGTGAAAGTATCAGGAAGAATTTATTATGACAAAATTAACAATTGCAATTACGATAGTACAGAACTTTTATTACCCGACAGAATTGTTGAAATAAATCCCGGAAAAATTATTTTAAAAACAGATAATGACGGGCAGTTTTTTGCAATACTCCCACAAAATATTTATACCATAACAGTAATAAACAGGAAGTACTGGACCAATTGTGGTTCAGGCACTGCAGTTGTTAATTATTCTATTAATAAAGACACGGTACTTTATTTTGGAATATTGCCTGTCAATCTTTCTATTACAGATGTTAAAGTAAATGTAATAGGCAATTCAGGATGGAAAGCCAGAAAAGATTATGCAGAAACCTATACAATTACTTATGAAAACACAGGAACTAAAGATATTCCTCTAGGAAATCTGAGTTTAGAATTCAACAAAACTCTTAAGTTTATTAAAGGAAGTGAATCACCAAATTCTGTAACAGGCAGCAGATTAAGCTGGCTCTACACTGATTTAAAAGCCGGAGAAAAAAGGAGTATTGATGTAGATTTTAAAATCCCTATTAGTACTAATTCTGATTCTATTTATTTTGCAGCAGGTGCTTTCAGTTCTGCTTCTGATAATTATTACGATGATAATTATGATACATTATCTCAAACGCTTTCACAGACTTCCATTAATGGAAATACTAAACTCGTATTTCCAGAACCACTTTTAAATGATTCAGTATCGTTTATCCAACCCAACCTTAAAGATGTAAATTACCTGATTAAATTCGAAAATACAGGAAGCGATACTGTTAAGACAATTTATGTAATCGATACAATAGATTTAAATCTTGACATTCAGTTTATTGAAGAAACAGGTGCAAGTCATTCATACACAACTCAGGTTATTAATTGTGATCCTTCTCTTGGAAAAGGTGTTTTAATATGGACTTTTAAAAACATCAAACTTCCTCCAAACCCTTCAGGTAGTAATGATTTTACAAATAATCGTGGCCATATCGGATTTAAAATCGCTTTTAATTCAATAATGCCTGAAGGTTATAATTTTAAAAACAAGGCTCAAATTATATTCGATTATCAACCTGCAATTAAAACTAATTATACTTATTGCGTTGTTAAAACACAAAATGTTTCTATTGATGTTGCGGATGAACAAAGAAAATTAACTATTTACCCTATTCCTGCAACAATTGCAATTAATATCAAAACAGAATCTATTATTTTGAAAGTAGTATTAAATGATCTTTCAGGAAAAGCAATAATCACATCAGATGATTCAGGTCAAACTTGTGAAAAGTTAAATGTGAGTGAACTTGACAGAGGAATTTATTTTCTAAACATCTCAACTGCAAATGGCAACCGAATCGAAAAAATTATTCTTCAATAACTCAGGAAGTAGCTTTAACCGGTTGAAGAAAAGAAGTCCACTCAGCATATTTTTCATCAGAAAGTACTCTTGGAAATTTATTTTGAGAACCATATCTACCCTGCACTTCCATCCAGTCTATAAATACTGAAGACGGCACCAGATCGACAAATAAATGCTTCAATGCATGTTTTCTTTCAGTTATATAATCATCGTTGGAAGCACACAAATAATAATCAAGTCGCTCCTTTACTTTATCCGGATCAAGAGAAGGATTGTCACATGCAATATACCAATGGTGCGCAAAACTGTTTTCATGCCTTAATCCTTTTACAGTAAACTCATTAAACGAGGTATTAAATTCTTCGGAAAGCTGCACTATAGCTTTGTTCATATTTTCAACTGACAAATGTTCACCGCACATACTCAGAAAATGTTTGGTACGGCCCGTGATTTTTATTTCACAGTTATCAAGATCGGTAAACCTTATGGTATCCCCTATCTGATACCTCCATGCACCAGAACAGGTGGTAAGCAAAATCGCATAATCAGTATCTAAACTCACTTCATTTATAGGAAGTACTTTAGCCCCTTCCATCATATTTCCCTGATGGTCAAAATTTTCTTCATCAAATGGCACGAACTCATAAAACATACCATTCCGAAAGTTAAGCCTCATGCCTTCAGCAAATTCTCTGGCCTGATAGGATACAAATCCTTCAGAAGCTAAATAGGTTTCAAAATATTTTACCGGCTTACTAAACAGTTTATTCAGGCTTTTTTTATAAGGATCAATTGAAACGCCACCATGAATATAAACGCTGAAATGAGGCCAGATATCATGAATACTGGTGAGGTTGTATCTTTCAATAATATTTTCAAATAATAGCTGAATCCAAGCAGGTACTCCAGCAATCATCACCACGTCCCATTCGCGGGCTTCTTCTGTTATCTTATCAATTTTATTCTGCCAGTCTTTTAAACTTCTTATTTCCATAGAAGGCTTTGAAAAGCGTTCAAACCAAGAAGGTACATGCCTTGTAGTAATGCCACTGAGATCGCCTGCATAACTTTTACCATTGGAATACAAACTGGTACTCCCCGAAATCATCAGGTAGTTTTTGGCAAGATAATCTTTTGGCACATCTGTTTTTGCAATACTGATCATTTGCCTAATACTGGCACGGGTGATTGATTTAAGCATGTCACCACTAACAGGAATGTATTTACTCGAACCTTCTGAAGTACCTGAACTCAGTGCAAAATATTCAATTTTGCCAGGCCACGAAACATCCTCAACACCATCATAAGCCTTTTGCCAATAAGGATGCATAAAAGCATAATCGGTTACAGGCACATTTTTTTTAAAATTCTTATAAGTATTTCTACTTTCAATAATTGAAGTAAAACCGAATTGTTTTCCAAATTCTGTATTCTCTGCTTTAATTATAAGTTTCCTGAGTGTGCGTTTTTGCACAGCGAACGCTTTATCTTTATTTAAAGAAAGCGTTTCAGTGAGCCTTTTGCCCGTGTTCAGTATTTGGTTCAATAATTTCATTCAATATTCATCAAAGAGAAAAAGCGAAGGTGCAAATTAACATAAATTCGGGTATTACAGCAAAAAAACTCCTAAATTTGAGCCGTGCAAGCAAATAACACCCAAAAATGGGAACAGATTACTAATTTTGTTGAGCTTAATTTTGATAAAAAACCAGACCTCAATGCAATTCTATTTTTAATTGGTATCAGGGAACTGGGCGAATTACCATCAACTAAATTTAAAAAAGAAGAAAAAGTCAATCTTATGCATATAGCTATTTGCAGACTTTTCAGTCTTTCAGGGTATTATGAACTTGAAGGTAAAGATAAAGATGGCTGGCCGCATTGGAAACTTATTAAAACTTTACCAAATTTTAGTATTTTTGAACAGGAAACATTTATAAGACAACATATAATAGAATATTTTGAACAGGAAGAAATAATATGACCAAATCAACAATTAAATCAATTTTTATTGCAGGACTTATAACAGTCAGCAGTTTCGGCACTATAAATGCCTCATCAAACGGTGAAGATCCTTTATGGAAAAGCAAAGATGGCATTTATGCTGAATTTTTCACAACAAGAGGACTGATAGTCTGCAAACTTGAGTATACAAAAGCGCCGCTTACTGTATCTAGTTTTGTAGGATTAGCAGAAGGAACCATTCCAAACACATTCAGAACCGGCAAACCCTATTTTGACAACCTCACATTTCACAGAGTTGTTCCGGGATTTGTAATTCAGGGCGGTGATCCAGAAGGTAATGGCATGGGTGGCCCTGGCTACGACTTTGCAACAGAGACAAGTCCTGAACTTGGTCATAATTCAAAAGGAATTCTTGCAATGGCAAACTCCGGACCAAATACAAACGGCAGCCAGTTTTACATTACTTTAAATCCTAGTCCACATCTTGATGGCGGTTATAATGTATTCGGCTCAACAGTTTCTGGTTTAGAATTACTTGATCAGATACAGCAAGGAGATAAAATTGACAGTGTCAGGATTATCAGAAATGGTGAAAGCGCTAAAAAATTTGATGCAGCTAAAGTTTTCACATCATCTCAGGAAAACAATAAAAAGTCAGTCGCAGAAAAAATGGCAGCTCAGGAAAAAGTCGAAAAAGAAAAACAGGCTGAAAAATTAAAATTACAAGCTAATTTAAAAACAGACTGGGAGAAAAAAATCAAAAAAGATTATCCTAAAGCTATAAAAACTGCCTCAGGATTATATTATATAGTAGAGAAAAAAGGTACCGGAGCCAAAGCAGAAAAAGGCAAAACGGTATCTGTGCACTATACAGGTAAATTTTGGGATGGAAAGGTATTTGATTCATCAGTTGACAGAGGCACACCAATCGAATTTAAATTGGGAGTTGGTCAGGTAATTGAGGGTTGGGATGAAGGAATTGCACTGATGAATGTTGGAACAAAACTGAAACTATTAATACCATCTTATCTGGCTTATGGTGAAAATGGTGGCGGACCAATTGAACCAAACACAGATCTTATATTTGAAACAGAATTAATGTCGGTTAAATAAAAACAAAGAAAAATTATATGAAAAAAACTTGGCTATTTGCCACTATCGCATGTATGTTATTTGCAGGATGCAATAACAATGATTCAGAAGAAGAAGAAAATGCTGAAGAAGAAACTGCTATGACACCAATGGCTGCGGCTTCAAGTCAAACAGATGATACTGCATGGAGTTCAAAAGACGGACTTTATGCTAAAATCTATACTTCTAAAGGCATCATAGTAACAATGTTGTCTTATGATCAGACACCGGTAACAGTTGCAAACTTTGTTAGTTTGTCTGAAGGTACAATCAACAATACTTTCAGAAAACCGGGCAAACCTTTTTATGACGGATTAAATTTTCACCGTGTAGAGGCAGGATTTGTTATTCAGGGTGGAGATCCGGTAGGTAATGGCAGTGGCGGACCGGGTTATGCTTTCGACAATGAACAAAACAAAGTTTTGAAACACAATCAGAAAGGTGCATTGGCTATGGCAAATTCAGGACTCAATACAAACGGTTCTCAGTTTTATTTAACACTTAAACCAACGCCTCAGCTTGATAATGGTTCATATACTGTTTTCGGAAAAACTGTATTCGGTTTAGATGTGATCAGTAAAATTGCAGTTGGTGACAAAATTGACAGCATCAGAGTTATCCGTGTAGGAGATGCTGCTAAAAACTTTGATGCCGTAAAAACATTTGGCAAAAAGAATGCAGGCTGGGATGATAAGGTAATGGCTAAATTTCCAAAAGCTAAAAAAACAGCTTCTGGTTTGTATTATATTATCGAAAAACAAGGTACCGGTGCTAAAGCAGCTAAAAATAAAACTGTTAAAGTTCATTATACAGGCACACTTTGGGATGGTAAAGTTTTCGACAGTTCAACTGGAAAAGATCCGATTGAATTTGTATTAGGAACAGGTACAGTAATTCCAGGTTGGGATGAAGGTATCGAATTAATGAAAGTTGGTTCTAAAATTAAACTTATTATTCCTTCTAAACTTGCTTATGGTGCAGGCGGTTCAGGTCCTATTGGTCCAAATTCAGATTTAATATTTGACACAGAACTTATTTCAGTAAAATAAATTTCATTCAATTTTATATTTTAAATTCTAAAAAAAGCTCCTTTCAAAAGGGGCCTTTTTTATGCGTAAAAATCTTGAATATTATCTCTGAATAATTATCTTTCTTGAAATTATCTCATTGTTTAATTTCAGTTTCAGGATATAACTTCCATTCATAATAAATGAAATATCAGTTAAACTTTTACCATTAACTGAAGTACAATCTAAAATAAATGAATGAATAAACTTTCCATCCAAACTGATAATTTCGGCATTGTATTTTTCAGGTTTTATGTTTGAAAAACTTATCTCCAAAAAATTTCCGGCTGGTTGAGGATAGCATTTAAACTCAGCAACATTATCGATTCTATTAATTTCTGTTAAATAATTATTGATTATTGTTTTTCTCAAAGACGGGGCTGTTAATTTTTTTTCATTAGTCAGAAATAAAGTATCCTTTCCTTTGTAACAAATACCTTCATTCTGGCCAAAATTCAAAACATTTCCAATCTCTATTCTTCTTTTATTTCCATTAAAATAACTTCCGTTTTTGTAATCAAATAAAAGCCATAAAAAACAAGCTCCATTTGAAGAATTATATCCTGTTAGAACCACTGTTTTTTTATTAGCAGAAACACATGCCCCTGTTATCAAACCTTTGACAGGCATTGAATCTTTCAACAAAGCAACATAAGTACCCGGCGTTGCAGGTAAAGTATAATGCCTGGTTTTCAAATCAACCCAGTCTTTTGAAAACAAATGAAGCGTATCATTTAACACAAAAAAAGCTTCCATATCATAATGGTTTTTTTGCGGTGCGCTTGTAAAATCGATTTGTCCCTGAAGGGAAAAATTAATTGTTTCAGCATCAATATAATTACTTGAATCTTTTAATTCTGCCTTATTAATTCGTAACACTTTCAGGTCTTTTCTACTGCCGTCATTATTGCCAAAATCGCCAACATAAATAAATAATGAATCCTGAGTAATTTCTTCCCAGTCTGTGTTTAAAACATTTTTAACCCTGATTTTACTTTTAATAATGCCTTTTTGATTGAGTCCGAAAATTATCGGTTCATTACCACTGTCATTAATTGTGTAGAATAAATTATTATACCAGATTAAACCGGATGTTTCAGAAATAGAATCAGAGAGTTTTGGATTGACAACAATGAGGTTTGCTGAAGAAACAGCATATTGACAACTTCCGTCATTAATAGTTGCAGAGGCATTGTAATTAGAAGCCTGAGGATCTGTGCAACCTGTTATCTGCGATACTAATTTATGCTGACAAAGAATAAACGATATAGCAAGAAAAAGTATCTTCATTAAGCCTCCCCCTGCCCTGCTCCAAGGTCTTCAATTTCTTCCGCAATATCTTTCCACAGAAAACCATTTTCTATGCGTGTATAGGGTTTAAAATTCTTTGTATATAAATGACCTGTTCCAAGTCCTTGAGGTATTATAGGATTGTAACCTGCAACCCATTGTGCAATTGCATTCAAACCTATATTGCTTTCAAGTGCTGATGTTGCCCACCAGCCTATTTTTTGCTTTTGTGCAGCCTTTACCCATTTATCACTTTTAGTAAAACCTCCTACTAATCCGGGTTTGATAATTATAAAAGCGGGCATAATAAATTTAAGAAGTTTATCTGCTTCTACATCAGGACGCTTTCCAATCAATTCTTCATCCAATGCAACAGGCACAGGACTTTTAGCACAAATTTCCTGCATCATTTCCTGATGCCCTGCTTTAATTGGCTGTTCAATAGAATGTAAATCAAACGTCTTTAATTCTTTCAGTTTTCTTAGTGCATCTAATGAATCAAATGCGCCATTGGCATCAACTCTCAGTTCAAGTTTTTGTACAGGATTTTCTTTTCTGATTGATTCAAGAAGCCTGCATTCTTCATCAAAATCAAGTGAGCCGATTTTGATTTTTATACATTTAAAATTTGCCGCAATTTTAAGTTTGATTTCATTGAGCATTTCTTCTTTAGATGCCATCCAGATCAAACCGTTAATTGGGATTCCCTGTCTTCCTATTGAATAAAAATTTTCAAACAAAATTCTTTTTCCGCCAATTTTTAAATCAAGTAAGGCAGTTTCCAATCCAAACATAATTGAAGGAAAAGCATCCAGATCTAGTTCTTCAGCTTTCTTGCCATTATTTATTGATTCGACAAGTAAATTTAATTTGTCTTCATAATCAGGAACATCATCAACACTAAGTCCGGGCAAAACAGCACATTCGCCAATACCTATAATTTGCGGTCTTTCAGAATTCCACACTTTCAAAAGCCACAAATTTCGCTCATTAAGTGAACCACGACTGGTAGTTGCAGGTTTTTTATAAACAAGCGTATGCTTTTCTATTAAAGCTTTCAGCATAATGAAATAATTTGAGATATACCAAAAACAAGTGACAGCATCAGGTTGAGCAAAGATAACTTTTTAAGCTGTAAATTATAATCCATCCTTTCTGAAGCTTTAATTACGGAAAAAATTCCTTTGAAATATAATGGTACGAGCAGCAAAAAGATGAGACCAATTAATTTAAAATTAACAGAAGGACAACTATTTAAATTGAAAAAAATTAAAGCATAAATCAATAATAGCAAATTTCCTGAAACGATTAAAAATACATGATAAGTTATTGCTCTTTTGTAACCAAGCAAAACAGGAATTGTTATTTTTCCACGTGCCTTATCATTGTCAAGATCCCTGATATTATTGATATTCAGCACACCGGTGCAAAGTAATCCCATTCCAGTAGCGGCAAACCATATTGGTGAATCTAGATTTCCTGTAATAAGAAAATAAACACCGCACACTGCTACGGGACCAAAAAAAATGAAAACAAAAATATCACCGAATCCTTTATAACCATAAGGGTTTTTTCCTGCAGTATATTTTATTGAAGCTGCTATAGCTGAAAGGCCAATAATAAAAAATATTATAAACCTGACAGACACGCCATCGAATGATGAATACAAC
>JACMRS010000166.1 GCA_014376345.1 Bacteroidia bacterium
ACCGATACTAAATATGAATATTCTAAAACCGGAACATTTACTGTCCGTTTAATCGCATCTTCAGGTAGCGGTTGTGCTGATACATCTACAATGAAAGTTAAAATACAGCCTGGTGCTAAAGCGGTTTTCACAACCAATAAAGATTATGCCTGCGCACCTGCTACTTTTAAATTTACAAATAAGTCTTTTTATGCAAATGAATACTTCTGGTATGTTAACGGCACTCTGGCATCCAAATCACTAAACTTATCTGATACTTTCCTGAAATCTGATTCTACTGTGCTTTCAGTAAAACTAAAAGTAACAAACACAAGCGGTTGTCAAAATGATTCAGTAACTCATCTTGTTTTTACTCCAAAAAACCCTAAAGCTATTATTACAAACAATGACGAAAAAGGCTGCGGTCCACTTTCAGTTACATTTGATAATGCTTCAACTAATGCTACAAAATATAGCTGGACATTAGGTAACGGTCTGTCTACAAATCTTAAAAATCCTAATGCAAGCTACAAACCTTCTAATCAGAAAGATACTTTTTACAAAACTAAACTAATAGCTTACAATTGGGTAGGATGTAAAGATTCTACCAAATCAGATATTCAGGTATACCCTTTACCTCTCGCTAAATTTACCCAAACTACTACTAACGGTTGTGGCCCTTTAAATGTTAGTTTTACCAATCTTTCTCACCCTAAAGATACAGGAAATATCAGCATGATGTCTTTCTACTGGACATTCAGCAATGGTACTTCTTCTGTTAAAACAGACCCGACTGCAGATTTCATTGCGTCTAAATACAATGATTCTAATTACAGTGTGGTACTTGCAGCATACAGCGAACATAATTGTCTTGCATATCAAACTACTCAGGTAACAGTTTATCCGGATCCATTTGTTGATTTTATCAATAAAACCCAGAATGGATGTGCCCCATTAAATGTTGCTTTTACAAATATCTCTGATCCGGGTGACACAGGAAGTATCAGAATCATGAAATTTAACTGGGATCTTGGTAATGGGAAATCATCAACTCTAACTAATCCTTCTGCAATTTATCTGAGCAATAAAGTTAAAGATACAGTTTATAATGTGCGTCTTGCAGGCGAAAGCGAGCATGGATGTAAAGATACTTCAATAAGACAGGTTAAAGTTTACCCTTTTCCGGTAGCAGCTTTTACTGTGAGCGATTCTGCAGGTTGCGGTCCGTTATTAATTACTACATCTAATAAATCTGTTCCTAACGATACAGGAAATATCAATATCATGAGTTTCAACTGGACTATTAGTAATGGTTTTAAAAGTTCATTGAGAGATATTTCACAGGAACTGTATTCTCATCCAACAAAAGATACAACATACTATGTTACACTTGAAGCAATAAGCGAGCATGGTTGTAAAAATGTTATCAAAAAGCCGGTAATTGTTCATCCTAAACCGGTTGCAGCATTCAGCTTACCTAAGTATTCAGGTTGCTCACCAATGACATTGGCTGCTATTAATACCTCTACCAATGCCACCAGTTATTTCTGGGATAATGGCAATGGCTTTAACCAACAACAAAAGCAACATACGTTTGCTTTTCCCGGATTGAACCTGACTGATTCTCTATATACTGTGCAGTTGTTTGTAAAATCAGCGTTTGGTTGTGTAAGCGACACCGTTCAGCGGCAGGCTTTGCTAATTGGCAGGCCGCTGGCGGCGTTCAGCTCTGATCTGGATTCTGTTTGCGCAAAAGAAAAAATCCAGATTAGTAACAATTCACTTGGTGGTATTAAATACCTCTGGGATTTTGGTGACGGAACTAAATCTAATGGAATTAATCCTGCACACAAATACACTGTAAAAGGCAGTGGTGCTGAGCAATCTTTCAATGTGTCACTCGAAGTTATTTCAAAAGACGGTTGCAGAGATACAGTGCGCAATCCTCTTCATTTAATAAACAGTCCTGCTGAACCTATAGTTTCAAGTAATCCTGCTGGTTGTTCTGATTTGAAAATGGATTTCTCACACAATTCAACTAAATTTAAAACTGTAATCTGGGATTTCGCTGATGGATTTACTTCAACAGACGACAAAACAGAACATACTTATGTAAATGCCACAGGAATTTCTAAAACTTATAAAGTAACACTTATCAGGAAAAGCCTTAACTGTTATGATACCTCATCAAGATATGTAACAGTTTTTCCTAAAGTTGTAGCATCACTTGATGCAAGCAGAATTGATCTTTGTAATAAAGGAGAATATAAATTCACAAGTTTATCTCAGGGTTCTCAGAAACAAAACTGGAAAATTGATAATGCCTATGCTTCTGCATCTAATTCATTTATACAAAAGCTGAAACCTTCGATAAAAGCGGATACAGTGCATACTGTAATGTTAAGTGTTTCAAACAGCTATGGTTGTGTGGATACTGTTAAAATTCAGTTGACAATGAAACCTGAAATGGTTCTGAATTTTGTGATGCCTGCCAAATCAGTTTGTGAAAAAGATCTTGTAAACTTTGTAAATACTTCACAAAATGTTGTACGATACCTTTGGGATTTCGGAGACGGCGGTTTTTCAGTTGAAAAAACACCAAAATACAATTATAGCAAACCAGGTGTATTCGCCGTGAAACTTAAAGGTTTTGATAAAGATGGTTGTGTAGACAGTGTAAGCGGAAATGGTTTGTTTGCTGTTAAGGAAACTCCAAAACCGGATTTTTCGTATAATTCATTGTTGCCAAAACTTCCAAATGCAATTGTGACTTTTATAAACACTACAAAACTTTTAACTTATAATATTGCAACTTATGAGTGGGATTTTGGTGATAACACACCAGTATGTAAAGAAGAAAATCCTAAGCATGAATATAAAACTGCAGGAAACTACAGAGTGACTCTGAAAGCATTTAATGGTTCTTGCTGGAGTGTAATTCAAAGGCCGATCTTTATTGATTATGAATCACCTGAACTGCATTTTGATGCAGATGTGAAAGCCGGATGTATGCCACTTAAAGTAAATTTTGACAATCAGACTAAGTTTGGTGATACTTACCGTTGGATATTCGGTGATGGATTTGAATCTGAAGAAAAATCTCCTTCACATGTTTTCCTTTTCGACGGTACTTTTTCTATAACCCTGATTGTAACCGGTCCTGGTGGTATCACAACGTTTGTTCAGAAAAGCATGATAACAGTATATCCTAAGCCTTATGCTGATTTTATCACCGACAAACGCTCTCAGAATCTTCCTAACATCACATTCAATATGCGTAATGTAAGCGAGAATGCAGGCAGATTTGAATGGCAGTTTACAGATTCTACCGGCAGCGAGTTGTTTGCATCAACTAAAGAAAACCCTGTATTTACTACAAATAAAGCCGGTAATATTAATGTGAGACTGGTTGCTATGAACGATTTTTTCTGCAGGGATACTGCTTATGAAGCTGCATATCTTCAGGTAAATTCTCCGGGTACTGTTTATGTTCCAAATGTTTTTACACCAAATAAAGACGGAAAGAATGAAAATTTCGTGCCTGTGTACAATGGTGTTACAACAGACAATTTTCTTTTCAGGATATTTAACCGCTGGGGAGAGAAAATATTCGAAACTACTAATCAACAGGATGCCTGGAATGGTATCTATAAAGATAATGTTTGTGAGCAGGATGTTTATGTGTGGACAGTTACAGGACAATTTGTTAATGGCGATGTTTTTGAGAAAAAAGGAACCGTTACTTTACTTCATTAAATAAAAATAAAAGATTATTTAATTAAAAAGATGTTATGAAAAAAATTAAAACTTTAGTATTGGCAATAGTAGTTTTTCCGGCTGTGCTTTTCAGTCAGATACCTACCAGAGTTATAACTAACAAAGGTTTTGAAACTCCTGTAATGGGATGTGGTGGTTCTAATTACACCTTTACAAACCAATCAAATGTTAATGGATGGAAAACTGAAGACAGTATTCCGGCGCCTATTGTTACCTGTGGAACTTCAGGAGCAAATAAGCCAAATCTGATTGAACTCTGGTCAAATGGTTTTCTTGGAAGAAGTTCCTATTTAGGTAATCAGATTGCCGAAATTAATGCCAGCAGAGCAACATTCCTTTATCAGGAAATATGCCTTCTGGCAAACGAATCTGTTCCATTCTCAGTATGGCACCTCCGAAGAGCAGCTTCAGGAACAGGAGAAGAAATGGTAGCTGAACTTAAGCAATCAGGAACCAGCACCATCTCTACCACAACTTCTCACATAGCTACAGGTACCTGGACAAATTATTCCGGTACACTTACCAATAATTCATCCTCTGGCAAACGACGTTACGGCTTTCGTGCCGTTTCAGGAGGTAGCCTTGGAAATCTTATTGATGAAGTAACTATTTCCCTTAAACCACTCGTAGACATTAAAAACTTTTCAGCAACAACAATATATGAAACAGACAGCAACTATCTTAATATCATCGTTAACGGCACTTTACTCGGATCTGCAACAATTACTATTTCCAGAACCGGTACTGCAACCTATTTATCAGATTATACCATCGGCATGCCGTCTAGGGGTACCTCGACAGTAAATAGTAACGGAGATATTACTCTTACATTGCCAGCCGGTGATTATAATCCAAATCAGTCAAGCGGGGCTACGGCCGGACTTATTTCATTTAAATATAAAATTCTGGATGAAGGTGTCCTTGAATCAAACGAATCTGTAATTTATACCATTACCTCTACTGCAAATGGGGGAAATGGAAACGCTGCATTCGATATTTCATCAAATATTAACGGTCAAAGTGCATTGTGCCTTTCTGCTGTTTCTACAGCTAATTTCGTTATTGTTGATGCAGTAGCATTGCCTGTTACTCTTATTGATTTCAAAGCTGAAAAAGAACCCGGATTTAATACTGTAAGCTGGATGGTAGCTGAAGAAGATAATGTAAGAAATTATACTTTGGAATACAGTCACAACGGTGTTGATTTTGCCGTGCTTGCCGATATTTATTACGACCCAAATGCATTTTCAAATTATGTATATGTTCATGCTCCGGGTGAAAATGTTACATCTTATTACAGGTTAAAAGTAACTGATAACAGCGGAAATACAACAATTCTGAGTGCTATTGCGGGAACTTCGAAAAATATCAATTCTACCTTCGAAGTTTATCCAAATCCAAATAAAGGTGTATTCAATGCTACTTTTTATTCTCCTAAAGAAATGAAAGTGGATTTTGATATTGTTGATCAATTTGGTAAACAAGTTACCAGCTATACTACTCTTGCCAGAAAAGGTGATAATGACATAATCATAATACCTGATCAGGCCCTTGAAAGTGGTGTGTATGTGCTTCGCCTTAAATATGCAGGCGCTGTTAAAACATTAATGCTCAACGTAATAAAGTAATTTTTTTGTGTGTATATGCACAATGGCTTGTAGTTCCCCACTGCAGGCCATTTGTGTTTAAAAAGCAAACTTAAGATATTTAATCTTTAATCCTTTTTCCAACCACATTTTTTCGTAGTAGGTTTTTATAACTAAAGTTTGGGATACTTCATCAGATGTATAAATGTCATTATTATTCTCAATTATGTTCATTCCTTTTTCAGAAATTTGCTCAAGGGTGTATTCATACAACAGGTCGCTGTCCGTTTTAAGATTTATTGTGCCACCCGGCTCAAGTACTGTTAAATACCTTTTTAAAAATGGCGGACTGGTTAGTCTCTGCTTTGTTTTAGGCTTTTGAGGCATCGGATCCGGAAATGTGATCCATATTTCAGATACTTCACCGGCTTCAAAATACTCTGTCAGAAAATCAATCTGGATTCTTATAAAGGCCACGTTGTTCCTTTCAAGTTCAATAGCTTTCTTCGCACCTTCCCACATTCTTGCAGCTTTTACATCTACACCAACAAAGTTTTTGTCAGGATAAATTTCTGACAAACCGAGCGCATATTCTCCTCTTCCACAGGCAAGCTCAAGTATCAGCGGATTGTTATTTTTGAATACTTCGCTGCGCCATTTGCCTTTTAGCAGATTTCTGGCATCATAAGTATTGGGGAAGCTTTCATAAGCAGCAAATTTTTTAAGTTTAGTTTTAGCCATGCAGCCACATTTTTTTTAGTGGTGCAAAGAAACTATTTCTTTTGCTTTTATTCTGTCTGGTTTTCCGGTTTCTGTAAAAGGAATTTTTTCAACGAAAATAATTTCTTTAGGAATGCTGTATGAACCCTCTTTCAAAGTGTATTCCTTCCAGTCGTTTTGCAAGAGTTTAACAGGAGAGGAGCCAACCAGCAACACCAGCTTTTCTCCGAACTTCTCATCCTTAACCGAAGTTAATATAAATTGTAAATTATGAAACGGTAATACCAATTCACGAATGCTTTTTTCAAGTTGCTCGGTCTGAAGTTTGTGGCCTCCGCTATTAATTACAAAATCAAACCTTCCTGTAATTTTAAAATTTCCATCGTTGTTTATTTCTGCAAGATCATTAGTAATGATAAACTCATTATTTGTAACCGGAGCCTTTATCATCAGACAGCCTCTTTCATCTCTTTTAATTATAACGCCTTCCATCGGTGTAAAATAATCTGTTGTTTCAGAGCCGTTTAACTTTCGCAAAGCAATATGAGAATAAGTCTCTGTCATACCGTAAGTATGCCACGCAGTAACATGTAGTTGTCTCACTTTTAACTCAAGTTGTTTGTCAATTTCTGCACCTCCGATTAATATATTTTTAAATCGATTCAGTTTATTAATACTTTCCTGATTTTTAAATATTTCATAAAGCTGTAAAGGAACAAGTGATACAAACGTAAATTTGTGAAA
>JACMRS010000167.1 GCA_014376345.1 Bacteroidia bacterium
ACAAGTTCGCTGACCGCCATTTGTAGTAGATATTAAGCTGAAACAAAAATTTAAATAAAAAGAAAGATAATTAATGCAGCTAGGCCTCTACGAACAACTTATAAATAAACTAGTACTCTCTCAGTTAAACCAACTTGATAGGGATAAATTCTATGTGAAGGAAAGTGATATTGACAAAGCAGAAGCCGCTCAAGTGTTAACGCAGTATCTAGCCAATGTTATTAAATACGCTTTAAGTCTGATTAACGGAGAAGGAAGCCTAGAGCGGCAAATCAAACTTTCAAATAAAATTATCGCCTTAATAAGAGATGAGCTTTCAAATCAGGATTTCAATGAAAATCTAATTGCGATCGAAGCAAAAATTCTATCCGCCATATTTTCAAAACTTGATGCTGATTTCTCTGACTTTGAAAAACACTTGAAACATATCACGCCATATTCACGGTTATCCCACAGTGAGTTATTCACAGGCAGTAATTCTGGTATTTCTCTAGAAAGCGAAATTAAAAAGGAAATTTTATCTTCAGACAAGATTAACTTTCTGGTTTCATTTATCAAATGGACAGGAATAAGAATATTTGAGAGAGAATTGTATGATTTTACGGAACGTGGCGGCCAACTGAAAATAATAACCACATCTTACATGGGCGCTACAGATTTAAAGGCTGTCGAATACTTATCAAGCCTAAAAAATACTGAGGTGAAAGTTTCCTACAATACCGACCATGAACGTTTACACGCCAAAGCTTATTTATTCTATCGAAATACAGGCTTCCATACAGGTTATATTGGTTCGTCAAATCTATCAAGATCTGCCTTAACAAATGGCTTAGAATGGAATATTAAGATAACTACCCAGGAAGTTGGACACATTATAGATAAGTTTCAAAAGACTTTTGATACCTATTGGCAAGACAACGAATTTGAATTTTTTGATAAGCAAAGGGATTCTGAAAAATTAAGAGTAGCTCTTAAAAAAGAACGTGGCACGTCATCAGTAAATTTCGCTGCTTACTTTGACCTAAAACCTTTCCCGTTTCAGAGTGAAATTTTAGAAAAATTGATGACCGAACGTATTGTCCATCATCGAAACAAAAACCTGTTGGTGGCAGCAACTGGTACGGGTAAAACGGTTGTTTCTGCATTTGACTTTAAAAACTATCGTAAGCAAAATCCTAATGCAAAGCTATTGTTTGTTGCACATAGAAAAGAAATTTTACAGCAAGCACAAGCTACATTTCAAGGAGTTTTGAAAGATTCAAATTTTGGAGAATTATGGGTGGATGGTTTAGAGCCAGAGAGATATGATGTAGTTTTTGCTTCAATCCAAACGATAAACAATCGGTTAGGTGATTTAAATTTATCACCTACTTACTACGATTTTATAATTATTGACGAAGTTCATCATATCTCCGCTTCCAGTTATCGATCTGTCCTCAGACATTTTCAACCACAGATATTATTGGGCTTAACTGCAACTCCAGAAAGAATGGATGGTGAAGATATATTAAAGGATTTCTGTGATACCATTGCAGCAGAAATTCGTCTTCCCGAAGCTCTTAATCGAAAGCTGCTTTGTCCATTTCAGTACTTTGGAGTTACAGATAATGTCGATTTATCGGCAGCTTCTTGGAAAAATGGCCGCTACCTTCCATCTGAATTAACCAAAATTTACACTCAAAATGACACACGCATAAATCACATTCTAACAAACTTAGAAAAATATTTGAATGACATTCGCGACGTACGATGCTTGTGCTTTTGTGTTACACAAGAACATGCAGAATATATGGCACAGAAGTTTTCTTTGGCAGGTTTGAAAGCCGCATATCTGGTTAGTTCAAATAGTGCTGAAAGAAAGGAATTAAGATTGCAATTTACCCGTAAAGAGATTAATTACCTGTTTGTAGTAGATATCTTTAATGAAGGAATTGATATCCCCGAAATTGATACTGTTTTGTTTTTAAGACCAACAGAAAGTTTAACTGTGTTTCTTCAACAATTGGGTAGAGGGCTACGATTAGCGGACGAAAAGGATTGCCTGACAGTTCTGGATTTTGTGGGTAATTCTAGACCTGAATATGATTTTGAAGGTAAATTTAGAGCGTTGATTGGAAAAACAACAACTTCAGTTGTAAAAGAGGTCGAAGATGATTTTCCTCATTTACCTTTAGGTTGTAGTATAGTTTTAGAAAAGAAAGCAAAAGAATTTATTCTTAAGAATATACGCAATGCTACATCTATAACGGGCATTCAACTAATAAGTAAAATTCAAAATTTTCAACATCAAACTACTCTACCCTTTTCGCTACAGAATTTTTCTAGGTTTTATAATATCCCTTTACAATTAATCTATAAAAGAGAAAGCTGGAAAAGAGGGAGCTGGAAAAGGCTCTGCGCGACAGCCGGTAAAATAAAAGAATTTGAAAACACAAATGAAAAAGAAATTTATCGAGCAATAAGCAAAAAATGGTTGGCCTGCAACTCTATTTCCTATTTCAAATTCATTCAACGATTGGCAAATGAAGATTTCAATACAGATATTTCAAATTTTTCAGAAGAAGAACAGCAAATGTGTCTGATGCTACACTATGACATTTGGCAAAGCTCGGGAGGGTTTAAAGATTTAGAAACCAGTATTAAATCTATAGGTTTAAATAAAATATTAAACCGGGAAATCTCAGAACTATTGGGCATTCTTATTGACAATATTGATTATTTGGAAACTGATTTAAATCTTCCATATAGCCAACCACTAAAAATTCATAGCAGATATACAAGAGAGCAGATTTTGGCGGCCTTCGGGTTTAGCACTTTAAATCAAAAGAGTAATATCCGAGAGGGTATCGCATTATCTAAAGAAAAGTAAACGGAGTTGTTATTTATAACGCTAAACAAATCAGAAAAAGATTTTTCGCCTTCAACCCTGTATGAAGATTTTGCAATAAGCGATACCTTATTTCATTGGCAATCACAAAATAAGGTCAAGCAGGAAAGCAGCCAAGGT